>CACXCL010000226.1 GCA_902766115.1 uncultured Ruminococcus sp. | reverse complement strand
GCGAGATCATCACCGCCATCAAGAGCTCCGAGCTCTTCGCAAAGATGACGGAGATTCAGATCGTCAACTCCATCCGGGGTCAAGCGACGGTCGATATCGTAAAAGACAAAGTCGTAGAAAAGACCGTCGACATCAGCAAGGGGATCTTCCCCGATTTCAAACTGTTCAAGCTCGATCTGGCGGTGGCGCCGAAGGACAACCTCTGGCCGCTGATCCTGATCCCGATCCTGGTGTTCCTGACCACCTGGGGCTCCACCTGGATCATGAAGAAGTTCACCTATCAGGCGCCCGAGGCGGAAGAAGCGCAGAACAAGCTTTCCATCAAGATCATGAATCTTGCGATGCCCCTGTTCTCCGCGTGGATCTCCTACATGTGGGTCGCCGTACTGGGTATCTACTGGGCTTTCCGCAGCGTGCTTTCCGTTGTCGAGAGATTCGTTATCTCGAAACTGTTCCCGATACCGCAGCCCACTGAAGAAGAGATAAAGGCCGCGGAAAAGGAAGCTGCAAGCAGAGCAAAGCAGAAGGCAGAAAAGAAACCCGTGCGCAGTCTCCACCGCATCGACGAGGACGACGAGGAGCTTCCTCCTCCCACGTTCGACGATGATGACGAGGATGAAGACGGAGACGGGGACGGCGAGACGGCTCCCGCTCCCGCCGAAGAGAGGCCGGAGACCGCAGGCCGCGGTCTGCTTGACGCCGCTCCCATGAAGGACGAGCCGTCACGCAGGGAAAAGAAGAACAGGAAAAAGGGAAAATAAGTTTCCGTTATTGAAAGGAAGGCATATTACAACCGATATGGAAGAGGTCTACGAAGTATCCGCCAAAACCGTTGCGGAGGCGTACGCCAAAGCGAACGAGCTGTACGGCGGCGAGAATAAAGAGATAAAGTGCGAGATCGTCAGCGAACCGAAGAAGGGTCTGTTCGGCATAGGCTCCAAGGACGCGGTGATAAAGGTCACGGTGACCGAGAACGTCGGGCTGGATCTGGGCAAGATCTTTGGCGACGGTCTCCTGACGGAGAGCAAGGAAGACGATAAGGAAAGAGAAGGACGTCGGAACGACAGCGAGAAAAAAGAACACAGAAAAGACCGCCGCCACGACAAGAGAGACAGAAGACAGAATCAGGACAGAGGGCAGCGGGAGAGAGAGGAAAAAGCCGCGGCTCCCGAGGAACAGGTACGCCATTCCGACAGCGTAACGGCGGGCGACGCCGAAAAAGCGGCTCCTGCCGAGGAAAACAAGCCTCACCGCACGAGAAAAGAATCGCAGAAGCGCGAACACGAGAACCGTGATTACGTGAAGGTCGGCGTCAGCGAGGACGAGATGAAATACGCCCTGGAGTTCGTGAACACCCTCATCGCAAACATGGGGCTCTCCGCCACCGCGTCGGCGGCGTCCGCTCCCGAGGGAGAGGAATTCACCGCCACCGAGGAAGCGCCCCTCTACCCCGCCATCGAGATCGTGGGCGACGACAAGGGCATCCTCATCGGCCATCACGGCGAGACGCTGGACGCGATCCAGTTCCTTGTCAATCTGTCCGCCCAGAGACGCACCGTCGGCAGAGGCGGCCACGAGGGCGTGAAGATCAAGATCGACGTTGAGAACTACCGCGCCAAGAGAGAAGAGGCGCTGAGGATCCTGGCCCGCAAGATGGCGGGACGCGCCGTGAAATACAGAAAGAACGTATTTCTCGAGCCAATGAACCCCTACGAGAGACGGATCATCCACTCCGAGCTGCAGAGCTACCCCGGCGTGTCCACACACTCCGTGGGATCGGACAAGGACAGAAAGATCGTCATCTCCTACGAGGGAGAAGGGAAACAGAAATAATTGAAAGACCGTACGGGCGTGGGACCCGTACGGTTTTTTTGCCATTTTTCCGACTTTTTTGCGTTTTTTTAATGAAAAAACTCATTTTCGCGTCAAATCACGAAATAATTGACGACTTATATAACAGATGAATTCATCAGCTCGTCAGAGCGTCAACGGAGCAGGTATGAAGAAAAAAGACAACCGGAATGAAAACCGAATATTGCCGGATCCGGAGATAATCGAATTGTTCCGGTCAAGGAGCGAAGAGGCGCTGACAGCCACCGGAACGAAATACGGCAGTCTGATCAACTCCGTATGTTTCGGTATACTCCGCGACCGGAGGGACAGCGAAGAGTGTTACAACACGGTCCTTGAGAGGTTATGGAACACCATACCCCCGGAGGATCCGAAATCCCTCAAGGCGTATATAATACGCCTGTCGCGGTTCTCCGCCCTCGACAGATTCCGCGCTGAACACAGAAAAAAGCGGATATGCTCCGACATGACCGAATCGCTGGACGATCTGTCCGATTTTCTGACGGATGACTTCAGCGTTGAGGACGAGGTCTTGCGCAAGGAAACGGCACGGGCGCTCAACTCCTTCGTTTCATCTCTTCCCGAGGAAAGGAAAATGCTGTTCGTGAAACGGTACTTCTATTCCGGGTCCGTTTCCGGCATCGCCCGGGAAACGGGGATGAAGCAGCGAAACGTAAAAAAAGAACTTGAGGCCGTCAAGGAAGAGCTCAGAAAGTATCTTGACGAGAAAGGATTGATCTGAATTGAACAAAGGAACGTTTTTTTCCGCACTGACAGAGATCGACGACGATCTGATAACGGATTTCGCGCCCGAAAAGGGTCGACCGGGCAGGACAGACGACGGCGGCGTGAT
>CACXCL010000225.1 GCA_902766115.1 uncultured Ruminococcus sp. | reverse complement strand
GGACGGCGTGAAGGGCGGATTTGACCTGCCCCTGCTCACGTTGGTGTGCGGCGCGGTCAGCGTGCCGGTGATCGCCTCCGGCGGCGCAGGCGCGGTGCAGCACTTCATCGACCTGTTCCGGGAAGTGCCGAACGTTGACGCGGGGCTCGCCGCGTCGGTGTTCCACTTCAGCGAGATAGAGATCGGCGACCTGAAACGCGACCTTTCCGCGGCGGGCATCCCCGTGCGGATACAGGAACGGAGGATATAATGGGAAAAGTAACGGTAAACGACATAAAATTCGACGAGCGGGGGCTGGTTCCGGCGATAGTCGTCGACAACGAGACCCGGGAGGTGCTGACTCTTGCGTACATGAACCGGGAGAGCCTTGAGATCACCCTGAACGAGGGGCGGACCTGCTTCTGGTCCCGGTCCCGGGGTGAGCTGTGGCGCAAGGGGGAGACCTCCGGCAACGTCCAGCACGTGGCGCGGATCATCGCAGACTGCGACAGGGACGCGCTGGTGGTCGTGGTAAAAAAAGACGGCCCCGCCTGCCATCTGGGGACCGATTCGTGCTTCGCCGACGACCTCTTTATCTCGGACACGGTGCCTGATTTCACCGTGAGCGGACTTATGGACCTGATCCGGGACCGCCGGGTCAACAGAAAAGAGGGCTCCTACACCACGTATCTCTTCGACAAGGGGCTCGACAAGATACTGAAAAAGGTGGGCGAGGAGTCAACGGAAGTGATCATCGCCGCCAAGGCGGAGGACAAAAAGGAGACCGTCTATGAGATCGCGGATCTCATGTATCACGTGATGGTCCTCATGTGCGAGGCGGGGATCTCCCCGGAGGACGTGATCCGGGAGCTCAGCTCACGCCACGTGATCGATCACAAGGTGAAGCAGGAAAAGATGACCTGAGAAAGGACCCTTTTGCGATGACCTTTTATGAAGTATCGTGTTTCTTTCTGATATACGCGTTCCTCGGATGGTGCCTCGAGGTGGTCTACGCCGCCGTGAGCAGGGGCGAATTCGTGAACCGCGGGATGCTGAACGGTCCCGTTTGCCCGATCTACGGCTTCGGCTTCGTTTTCGTGATCTTCTGTCTCTCGCCGGTGGCGGACAATCTGCTTCTTCTATACGTTCTGTCCGCGCTGCTGACCACTGTTATCGAACTTGCGGGAGGTTTTGTCCTCGAAAAGGCCTTCGGGATCCGGTGGTGGGACTACACAAAGGAGCCGTTCAATCTCGGCGGGTATATCTGCCTCAAATTCTCGCTTCTGTGGGGGCTCGCCTGCTGCGTCGCCCTGCGGCTGATCCACCCCGCGATCCGCGCGGCGGTGGCGCTGATTCCCCGCGCTCCGGGCCTCGTGATCGTCATAGCGCTGTATATCGTGCTTTTAGTGGACTTCGTCGAGACGCTGAAGACGCTGCTGGGGATCAAGGCGCGCGTGCGGCGTATCTCAGAGGTGGAGCGTGAGATCCGCGCCGTGTCCGACAAAATCGGCGAGGCGATCTCAGGCGGCGCCATACGTCTGAGAGACGTCGACGAATGGGCTTCCCGTCTGAGGGACGATCTGTACGGCCGTATGCCGCACAGGATGCGACGTCTGATGCGGGCGTTCCCGCATATGAAAAATAAGTACACGGGCAGACTTGAGGCGCTGTCGGAGAAGCTGAGACGGCATCTTCAAGGTACGCAGGATGCCGGAAATAAGGACGAACATAAGGAGAAAAACGACAATGGCGGGAAAGAATAAGGTGACGTTCGAGGTACGGATGGACGAGAAGCTGTATCTGAAGCTGGCGGCTGCCGCCGCGAAGGAAAACAGGACGCTGAACAATCACATCGCGTACCTGGCGCGGACCAACGTGGACTACCTGGAGCGGGTCCACGGTCCTCTTGATACAAAGGGGATAGAACTGCCGGAAGAGTGATCCCGGAAACTTTTTGAAAAAAGTTTCCGGACCTTCAAAAACTTTTTATAAAGGCGCGGAATCCTCCGCGCCTTATTTTTTTGCGGGGGACTAAAATACAAACGCTCTCCGATAACGAAACCGTAATGATGCGAGAGGCAGATGTTTACAACTGCCCTTTTAGTATTCGGGCAGATCGCGGGATGGGAGAGCTTGATCCTCCCGGGACTTACCGCGAACGGGGGGTGGAGGGGGGAAGCGAGAGCCGCCCGCGAGGACGTCTTCGAAGCGGAGCTTCGGCAAGTCCGAGCGGAGAG
>CACXCL010000224.1 GCA_902766115.1 uncultured Ruminococcus sp. | reverse complement strand
TGAGCCGAAGCAGACGGTGGAGGTCGTGACCGAACCCGCGACGGAAGCCCGACGGGACGACTCGAAAGAGACGAAAAAAGAGACCGAAAAAGAGACCGAAAAGCCGGATGAGAAGATCCCGGACGAGGACGGCGCGTACACGTCGAAGGACGACGTGGCGCTGTATATCCACGTCTACGGCAAGCTTCCGAACAACTTTATCACCAAGAAGGAAGCCGAGAAACTCGGCTGGAGCGGCGGGTCCCTTGAGCCGTACGCTCCGGGCAAATCCATCGGTGGATCGTATTTCGGCAACTACGAGGGGCTCCTGCCGGAGAAAAAAGGCAGGACCTACACCGAATGCGACATCGACACCGCGGGAAGGTCCTCCCGCGGGGCAAAAAGGATCGTCTTCTCGAACGACGGACTGATCTATTACACCGACGACCACTACGAGACCTTCACTCTCCTCTACGGCGAGGAGATCCTCAAAAAGGAGGGAAACTGAATGAAGATAGTACTCCTTGACGGAAACGTGATAAAAGAGCCGGCGGACCTGCATGAAAGATTCAGGCAGTCGCTCGATTTGCCGGAATACTACGGAAACAATCTGGACGCCCTGTACGACGCGCTTTCAACCTGTTTTGAGGAGATCGGCATCATCGCTGTGAACACGGACAGGCTGCGTGAGGCTCTCGGCGTGCGCTGGGACCGTTTTCTCGATCTTCTGTCGCGGATCACCGGGGAAAACGAGAATGTCAGGGTGCTGATCGATCCCTTTGAGACGGATCCCATGCTCGGGATCGACGACGAATACCTCTTCTGATGGACGAAAACGTTATGGCGCCGACAGCAGCCGTCGTGACGCTGGGTTGCCGCGTGAATCAGTATGAGTCCGCCGCCGTCGGCGAGAGACTGCGCGCCGGGGGATTCATTATCGTTCCTCCGGGGACAGGGGCGGACGTGACCGTTGTAAACACCTGCGCCGTCACGGCGGAAAGCGGCAGGAAATCACGCCAGTTTATAAGGCGGGCGGCGGCGGATAATCCAGACGGATGCGTGATCGTGACCGGTTGTCTCGCCGAGCTCGAAGCGGACGGCCTGAGCCGGATGGGACGTGTTGTCGGGGTCTTCGGCAACGGATCAAAGGAAAAGATCGCCGAGGCAGCGCTCGGCGCGATAGGCGGGGAGGGGATCCCGGAGAAGATCGACGTGCCGGACGTCTCGCTCGCGCCCTACGACGGGCTCAGCGTGACTGAGCCGCAGAAATGCCGTTCCTACGTGAAGATCGAGGACGGATGCGAGAACAAATGCGCCTACTGCGTGATCCCCCGCGTCAGGGGGCGGGTGCGCTCAAAGAGCGAGGACGACGTCCTGCGGGAGGTGGAGGCGCAGATGCGCGCCGGATGCCGGGAGATAATCCTCACGGGGATCGAGACCGGCTCCTACGGCGAAGACAGGCGCGTCCCCGGCGGTGAAAGACCTCTCGGTTCCCTTCTCAGGCGGATCGACGGGATGGGCGTGGAGCGTATCGGGCTCGGATCTCTTGATCCCTCGGTAATGGACGACGGTTTTATTGAAACGCTCTCTTCTCTCCGCGGCGTGCTTCCCCATTTCCACCTGTCGGTCCAGAGCGGCTCGTCGTCCGTTCTGAGGCGAATGAGACGCAGATATAACGCGGACATGCTCCGGGAGCGGATCGCTGCTCTGAGAGGCGCCGTCCCAAGCGTGACGCTCAGCGCGGACGTGATCGTGGGCTTTCCCGGAGAGACGGAGGAGGAATTTCTCGAGACGGTCGGCTTTTTCCGCGATACGCGGTTCCTTCATCTTCACATATTCCCCTATTCGCCGAGGCCCCTGACCGAGGCGGCGGGGATGCCCGGACAACTGGGGATGAACGAAAAGCGCGACCGTCTGAGGCGGCTTTCCGCCGCGGAGGCGGAGATCAAGGGCGCCCTGCTCCGGGAATACGTCGAACGGCACCGGGAAGAGCCGGTAAGGGTGCTGGTCGAGAAGGCGGAAAACGGGTGGGCGTCCGGCCATTCGGAGCACAGCGTCGAGGTGACCTTCCCCGGCGGGGAGGACGACGTCGCCGAGATCCGGGACGTGATACTGACCGGATCCGGAAAAGACGGATGCACGGGCGTAAAAAAATAAAAAGGAAAAAAAGAGCTTTGCCGCGGGGGATCCCCGCCGGGCAAAGCTCTTGTTTTTTATTCTGTCAGTTGCGGTTCTTCTTGAGCATCTCCATGATCTCGTTGATATCGTCGTCGGGTACGTTGGACTCGCCCACCTCGGGAAGATCCTCGGGGACGACCTCGACGGTCTTGGTCTCGCCGTTCTCGTCGACAACACGCTTCTTCATAACGATCTTCTCGTTCTTGTTGTCAAAACCGGTGGCGATGATGGTGATCTTCATCTGGTCCTCAAGCTCGGAGTCGAACGCCACTCCCCAAATGACCGTCGCGTCCTCGTGCGCCTGTTTGGCGATCATGGAAGAGGCGGTGTCGATGTCGGAGAGCTCGATGTCCGGAGACGCGGTGATGCTGACCAGGATGCCCATGGAGCCGGCGATGGTCGTCTCGAGGAGAGGCGAGGAAATAGCTTCCTTGGCTGCCTGC
>CACXCL010000223.1 GCA_902766115.1 uncultured Ruminococcus sp. | reverse complement strand
ATTGCCGCCGCCTTCCCGGACGGCGATCGCGATCTCCTTACCGATCTTGGTGAAAACCTTCGCCTTCTGAGCGTCGGTCTTCTCCTTTTTATTCTTGATATTGTTCCACTTTGAATGACCTGACATTGTATTATTCCTTTCGCAATAGCTTAAATTTTACGGGGTGTTTTCATGCAAATGAGGTGGAGGGCATTTTCCAGAACTTTATTCGTCGCTTCAGTGATCGAGAGACGGAAATTCTTGACGTCTTCGTCTTCTGCCTTCAGGATCTGACAGTTGTGATAGAAGCGGTTGAATTCGGTGCAGAGCTCGATGATGTATCTGGTCACCACGGACGGCTCGTAATCGTCCAGCGCCTGCTTCACTTTTTCGGGGAATTTCAGAAGGGTCTTGATGACGTCCGCTTCTCCGTCCACGGTAAGTGATCCCTTCCCCGGGACCGGTTTTTCCTTCTCAAGCACGCTGCACGTTCTCGCATATGTGTACTGAGCGTAAGGACCGGTGTTTCCGTCGAAGCTGAGCGCGGCGTCAAGGGTGAAGTTGATATCCTTGATCCTGTTGTTACAGAGATAGTAGAAAACTATCGCTCCGACTCCGACCGCTTCGGCAGTTTCTTCAACGTTTTCGAGATCCGGGTTCTTTTCTCTGATGATGTCCTTGACTTTATCGACAGACATGCGGAACAGGTCTTTCAGAAGCACCACGTTCCCTGTCCGGGTCGCAAGTTTCGCCCCGTCTATGCTGACCGTTCCGTACGGAACGTGTACAAGCTCGTTATACCAGGGATATCCCATGAGTTCGATGACCTTGAACAGCTGTGCGAAATGAAGACTCTGCTGAGAAGAGGTGACGTAGATCGCTTTCGAAAAATCGTATGTTTCCTTGCGGTATACGGCGGCTGCGATGTCTCGGGTGTGATATATTGTTGAACCGTCTTTCTTGAGTACGATGCACGGCGGCATATCGTATTCGGAAAGGTCAACGATCGACGCTCCTTCATCGAGCCTGAGAAGGCCTTTCTCGCGTATCGCCTCGACCTGTTTCTCGCCGAGTCCGTTCCTGATATAGAACGATTCCCCGGTGTAGTGGTCGAATTCTATATCGAGCTGCCTGTACGTCTTCTTGTATTCGGCGATGGAAACTTCAAGAAACCATTGCCAAAGCGCGAGATTATCGGGATCCCCTTCCTCGAGCTTGTGGAACTCTGCCCTCGCCTCGTCGTCAAGAGTCGGATCTTTTTCCGCCTCCTCGTGGAATTTAACATATAGTCTGACAAGCTCGTCTATACCGATCTTCTCGACCGTCTCGCGATCGCCCCATTTTCTGAAAGCGACTATCTGCTTGCCGAACTGAGTTCCCCAGTCGCCGAGGTGATTTATGCCGATACATTTATAACCCGAGAATTCGTGGATCTTTTTCAGGGAATGACCGATGACCGTCGTGCCGAGATGTCCGATATGGAAGGGCTTGCAGACATTCGGCGAGGAGTAGTCGAGAACCACCGTTTTGCCTTTTCCTTCGTCGGATCTTCCGAATCGATCGCCTCCCTCGCAAATGTCAAACAGCGCCGACGTGAGGAATGAATAAGAGGCTTTAAAATTAAGATATCCGCCGGCAGTTGTGACGCTTTCAAATTCCTCTCCGGAAATATTGCTTTTAAGCTCCTCAGCGATCACGGGAGGCGCCTTTTTTAATATCCTGCTGAGTTTGAAGCAAGGAAGCGCCAAGTCTCCCATCGAGCTGTCGGGGGGATATTCGAGCATATCGGATAGTTCGTCAGCGGAAAGACCGGAGTCGTCCGATAAACGACTGAGGACCGTTTTGATCTTTTCCGCGACGCATTTCTTAAAATCTGTCATAAAAGGACCTTTCGTTATCAGTCTTTGATTTTCAGCTGTGCGCCTTCTTTGTTCTGATTATATTTATTCTGCTTTTCGAGAATGGTATGTATTTTTTTCACGGGATTAAGTACCGAACCGATGGAATGATTCTTGTTCAGAGTATCGATGATGAGGGCGACGTATTTGCACATATTGACCTCTCCGTACCATTCCCTGTCCATCAGCCCCTCAGGGTGATAAATAAGGTTGGTAGTGAAGCACTTGTCGAAGACGCCTTCCTCATAAGCTTTGTCGAATGAGGCAAATCCGTTGGTGAAAAGTCCGAAGGTGATGAAGAAGAATATCCTCCTGGCGCCTTTTTCTTTGAGCTGATGAGAAACGTCAAGGATCGACTCTCCCGACGCGATCATGTCGTCGATGACGATAACGTCCTTTCCTTTTATGTCCTTGCCGAGGTATTCGTGAGCTTCGATCGGGTTTTTACCGTCGACTATTACGGAGTAATTTCTCCTTTTGTAGAACATCCCGAGCTCAAGACCGAGAACGGATGCGTAGTACATCGTCCGCGACATGGCGCCTTCGTCGGGAGATATGATTATCGTGTCGTCATGATTGAGGTAAATATCCGGAACGGCACGAACAAGAGCTTTGATCATCTGGTACGTCGGTCTGACGTTGTCGAATCCGGTAAGAGGGATGGCGTTGGATACGCGGGAGTCATGAGCGTCGAACGTGATTATGTTGGAAACTCCCATATTAACCAGTTCCTGAAGAGCGATGGCACAGTCAAGGGACTCGCGGGACGTTCTTTTATGCTGTCTGCCCTCGTAAAGCATCGGCATGATCACGGTGATCCTTGCGGCTTTTCCTCCGATCGCGGCGATGGTCCTCTTAAGATCCTGGAAATGATCGTCCGGACTCATGGGTGTCTCAATTCCGTACATTTTATAGGTAACGCCGTGATTGAAGCAGTCGGAATAGATATAAACGTCCTGACCCCGCATGGTGTTATGGAGGATCCCCTTCGCCTCCCCGGAGCCGAATCTCGGACAGTCAGCCTCAAAAACGAAAGATTCATCGTCGTTGTGGCTTCTCCACTCTCTGAGGTAATAGTCTACCTGGTCGATAAAATTCCTGCAGCCCCTCATACCGATTACCGTAAGTTCGCCGTAAATGTTATCCCTCATGATATGCGCACCTCTTTCTGAAATTTATAAATACCGGATCGGATTTACGTACTCGAATAACACAGAACTAAGCCATTGTAATTATACCATATTTTTACCGTATTTCAAATACCGTAAAAGACGAAAAATGAAAAAACATGAAAATAAAGTCTGATGGAGTCAGACTTTATTTCAGTCAGGAGCGCGAAGCCCCTTTATCATTTTTTCGATCGCGCGAGTCGCAGCAGTTATCGCGTGAGACAGCGTGAAAATCACGGAAGGAATCAGAAGCGTGAATACTGCGAGTACCAGCATCCCTCCAAAATCGGGCATGACAAGCTCAAAGAACCGCGGCATGATAGTGACGCCGAGGATAAACAGGAGTATTATTCCGCCTAAAAGGATCCAGTGAATCGTGTTGAAAGGCCGCGAGATCTTGACCACCATGGTGAAGCCCACCAGAGCCATCAAAACAGCGATGATCGTCGAGGAAATATCCGACGGGATATTGTACGCGCCGGTAAACAGTATGACGCCGATAACGACGATCAGATCGGTCAAGGCGGCGGGAAGAGCGGCGTAAATAATATTTCTGATAAACTTCCCTTCCACCCGTTTTTCGTTCTTTTCGAGCGCTAAAACGAAGGAAGGGATCCCTATCGTCAGCGCGCTGATCAGTGATATCTGAGCCGGTTTGAGAGGATATTCAACAACCGCGAACACGGATATCAACGCAAGAAGGAACGAGAAAATGTTTTTTACCAGGAACAGCGACGCGGATCGCTGGATATTGTTGATGACCTGTCTTCCCTCTGCCACAACAGAAGGAAGAGATGAAAACTGAGATTTCAGCAGGACAAGATGAGATACCTGACACGCAACGTCGCTTCCGGACGCCATGGCTATACTGCAATCGGCCTCTTTCAGCGCCAGGACGTCATTCACGCCGTCTCCTGTCATGGCGACGGTATGTCCTCCGTGCTTCAGCGATCTTATAAGCGTTCTTTTCTGATCGGGAGTAACACGGCCGAAAACGGTGTATTCCTCAGCCACGCCGGCGACTTCTTCCTCGGTAAGACCCGTAAGATCGATGCATTTATCGGCGTTCGGGATACCGGCGTCACGCGCCGCGGCGGCTACGGTGTACTGATTGTCTCCGGAAATGACCTTGATATTAACACCCTGCTTTG
Source organism: uncultured Ruminococcus sp. (assembly GCA_902766115.1). Classification (GTDB taxonomy): domain Bacteria; phylum Bacillota; class Clostridia; order Oscillospirales; family CAG-272; genus RUG11130. The sequence continues at coordinate 21,789 of CACXCL010000223.1, read as the reverse complement.
TGAAAAATCCGAAGGTTTCCTCCGCCTCGGGTCTGATCGGATTTACTAATGTAACGAGAGCAAGAAGTCTGACTTTGGACGTGTCGTCGGGGCGTATACCGGACGACATAACAAAAGCGAGCACGCGTCTTCCGTTGAGAACGTGCGGTTCTATCAGATTTCTGTAGTTGGAATACTGTTCCCTCAGCACAAACTCCGGCGCGCCGAGCAGGTAATTTTCGGATGTTGAGAAGGACACCGCGCTCATCTTAGTGGAAGAAGAGAACGGGATCACTTCCCTTGCCTGGCGTCCCACGGAATCACCGAAATACTTCTTCAGAGTCTCCATGGTGATATTATCGCTTGACATGTTGTATACGAAATCCCTGAGAAGCGGAACGGGATCGACCACGGAAACTATGGGGATAATTTCACTGACGAGCATGGAGTTGTCGGTTATGGTCCCTGTTTTATCAACACAAAGCGTATCTACCCGCGCGAGCGTTTCAACGCAGGACAGATCGTGTACGAGAGTATCCTTTTTTGCGAGTTTTATGACGCTGACGGCAAGTGTGACGTTGACCAGAAGATAAAGTCCCTCGGGGATCATGCCGATAAGCGCCGCGGAGGTTTTTTCGATATTCTCTTTGAGTCCGAGATTAAGAGAGAGGGCCTGCCGTGAGAATAATCCGATGCCGAGAGGTATGATCGTAATTCCTATTACCATGATCAGACGGCTGAGAGACAGGGCCATGCCGATCTTTTTCTGTTTTTTTGATTTTTTCGCGTCAAGCGTAAGTTTTGAAACAAAAGAACGCTCGCCGACGGCGGTGAGCTGCGCCGCGCACTTTCCGGAAACAACGAAACTGCCGGAAAGGAGTTTTGATCCTTCCCTTTTTGTGATCTCGTCGGATTCTCCGGTAACGAGCGCTTCGTTGACCTGGACCTCGCCTTCCACAACGACAGCGTCCGCACAGATCTGATTCCCCGCGGAATAATAAACGATATCGTCAAGCACGAGTTTCTCCGTGGCGATCTCGAAGATCCGCCCGTCGCGCCGTACCATGACTCGCGGAACGTTCATCAGAGTCAGGGAATCAAGAGTCTTCTTGGAATTGATTTCCTGGAAGATCCCGATCAGCAGGTTGACGGTAATGACGACCATGAAAGTCAGATTGTTGAACGAACCGACAAGAAGCAGCGCTATGGCCAATACGAAAAATATCAGGTTAAAATAAGTGAATACGTTGCTGTAGATTATTTGCTTTATCGTTTTTGTGGGAGAGGTGACCGGTTTGTTGTCCAGTCCCTTCCTCATTCTCTCGGAAACCTGTCCTGCTGTCAGTCCGGTCTTAACTTTCACGGATGATCTCAAATCATTGACCGGATCATTTATTCTGTTATTAATCTGTTTATCCATCAATGAAAATCCTTCCGCTCCGGACAGAATTGTTTATACCATAGGTTACAGCTCAGCATTATTTTACCATATATTCTCCTGTTTGTAAACTTAAAAAGACAGATTATTCAACAAAAAACGTTTTACTTCAAAACAAAAAATGACGTTGCAGCTCAGAATTGGAATACATATTATCCTCCGGTTTTCCAATAATAAAGTCGAAGGAGAAAATGATCCTTCAAACAGAGCGCGTCCGGTAACACCGGACAGAAAGGATGGATCAAACTGATGGCACAGAACAACAGAATCGTTGTTCCCGGCGCGAAGAACGCAATGGAACAGTTCAAAATGGAAGCGGCAAGCGAAGTCGGCGTTAACCTGAACAAGGGTTATAACGGCGATCTCACTTCCCGTCAGGCAGGCTCTATCGGCGGTCAGATGGTCAAGAAGATGATCGAAAGATACGAGAACGACCTCAGCGCGAAGTAATTGTCTTTTATAATAAAAACGGGGCGCTCCGATCTCGGAGCGCCCCGTTTTGCCGTTTGTTCAAAGCTCGCAAAGGATATTTCGCGTCAGGATTTTCGTATATTCGTTCAGCGCCTCGAAATTCATCGCTTCTTTGTAGATCTTTTCAAGTGCAAAATGAAAGTCTCCGGCTTCGATCAGCTGCTTTTGAGCATCACAAATCAGCAATTCTTTACATTTTTGCGCCAGCTTGACAGAACCTTTTACGTTGTTCAACCCCTGAGTAAGGATAAAACGGTCCATGTTGATTATCCTATCGGGAGTCGAGTATTCGCCGTTTGTGATAAGAACACGGCTTGCCGGGATAAAAACGTCTGAAGCTCTTTCGCCGAAAAATGGATCAGGCGAGATGTGAAACTCCATGCCCTCGCCGCGAAGAATTTCCGTCAGCATTTCAATAAAACTGTATGACGTCCCGAATCTGTCTTTTACGTGGAAGACCGTCGCGGCTTTCTTTTTGAACGTATCAAGGCTGATGCTTCCCTTCATCCCGACGCTTTTGATTATTCTTTTTTCCTCTCGTGCGGATTGACGGTCCGTCTTGAACTGTTTTATGATCCTCAGTATCGCTTTTTCCATTTTATGCGCATCCGTGATCATAAGGATGTCTCGGTACATCCCGTCCGTGAGCACTTTTACTCCGTTAAGCGTTCTGTAAGCGCGTTCATACCTTGAAGCCTTTTTTTCTGAAAGATCGATGACAGTGTCTCTGGCGTCAGCCAGTCTTTTCGCATCCCAGAAGTTTGCAAGATTGATTAGTTCCGATACCGCCCCGGGATACCTCATCTCCGCGGTGTGGGGAGCGGTCCCGTCGATAAGAGCGATCCTGCCGTCGATCAGTATCCCGTCGTAAGAGGTCGGATCTGAACTGCAAATATAACGCGTAACGGGATATCCCTCGTCGCTGCAGGCGTCAGCGACCTTTTTCATTAGCGTCGACTTGCCGCTCCCTGCCGACCCTTTGATTATGTACAGCCGTTGAAGCTTCTTTTCGCTGAACAGTTCGGGATCCGCCCACCTGAAACCCTCGGCGGTGTTCATCCCGATAAAAAAACAGTCGTCGCGGCCGGTTTTCAATTCATTATAAAACGGAACATAATTCATTGATCGCACTCCCCTTTGCATGTTTTCAATATCAGATTATGCGAACGATCGAAATTTGACAAAAAGAAAAAAGACCCGTGAAATAATCAGTTTCACGGGTCAAATCTCTGTTTATTTTTTCTTTCCGGTATGGACTGTGCAGAATGAATTGACCGGGTTCGTCACACCGTATGAATAGCCGTGGTTGAATTCCTCAGCAGCCGTCCAGATACCGAACTGGGCGTCGGTTACGGGAATATTGATCGGGAAGTTGCGCTCGGGCATTTTGACAAGCGCGATCTCCGTCACAACGTCTTCCGGACAGTATTCTGTGGCGAGCATTTTCGTCTCCGTATCGTATTTCAAAAGAATATGCTTGTCGCACACCTTTGTGGGGACAGTGCTTTTCGTGAAATAACCGATCTCCGTTCTGCCGCCGCGCCAGTCTCTTTCACAGGCGGGACCGGCGAGCATTCCGGAATCTTTACAGTATTTCGCTTCGATAACGCCGTCCGCTACTTCGAATTTTTTAAGAGGCTCCACTCCCGCCGCGTCACGGTCGATAAACTTTTGATGAAGCTTCGTCATTACGATGTCCCAAATCGTACAGGACGGATTGGTACCGAAATTGCTCAGCGTTGAGTTGTTGTCGTAGCCTACCCACACCGCGCCGACGTAATAAGGGGTGAAACCTACGAAGTATCTGTCAAAGTCAGCCGAAGTTGTTCCCGTCTTTCCTGCGACGTCGACGGAATGGCGGAGGGTCACCGATGCGCCGGTACCGCCGTCCTCCATAACATGACGGAGCATTATCGTCATGATGGACGCGGATTCCTCGCTTATTGCGACCTCGGTATAATGCTTGTTCTCGAGAACTACTTTTCCGGAGCTGTCTGTGACGTACAAATAGAGGTTGGGGCTTTCATACAGACCTTTATTCGGGAACATACTATACCCTCCCGCCATTTCCATTACGGTAATACCGTATTGGAACTGGCCCAGCGCGAGGGCGGCAAGTCCCCGGTCCGTTATGACCTCGCCGCTTTTGAGGGTGACGGAGTCGATCAGATTGTCGATATGAAGAGTATTCTTCATGAAATCGAACGAACTGTCGATGGTAAGAAGCTGCAGGGTCTTCATCGCCACGGTGTTCGCGGACCGTTTGATACCGTCGTTTATGGTAGTCAATCCGTAATATACGTTGGGCAGATTCTGCGGATACGGATATATCTCCTCTGTCCCCCAGCTGGTGGTCCGTTTGTTGAACATAACGGGCGTGTCGTCGATGACGGATCCGTACGTTATTATCCCGGCGTCAAGCGCCGGCGCGTAAACAGAAAGAGGTTTTATGGAGGATCCTACCGGTCTGACCGCCTGGGTCGCTCTGTTGAGGAGAAGATCGGCCGTCTTTTTCCCGCGGCCGCCCACGAGTCCGAGAACGTCGCCGGTATACGGATCTGTGACGACCATCGCGGATTGAGGCTGCAGTCCTCCCCAGATCTGCGGGAAGTACTCGTCGTCGTTTTCATATACTTCTTCGATGGTATCCTGGACTTCCGGATCCATGGGGATATATATCTTATATCCCGAGGTATAAAGCTTTGCGCTGGCTACTGCTCTCGTCCAGTTATTCTGTTCCATCAAATCGTCGATGATCTTGGATCTGACGGCGTCGACATACCAGCTGTGGACCGTGATATTATCCGATCCGGTTTCCTCATTCTCGTGAGTTGCGAGAACCAGTTCCTGATCCAGCGCGTCGTGATACTCCTCATCCGTGATCTTTCCGTATTCGTGCATCGTGAAAAGGACGGTCGCCCTGCGTATTTTGTTCCCGTCTTCCTGTTCCTTGCCGTCGTCATCGTAATACGTGAAATAATCGTGCCCGCGAGGCTCATATCTGGAAGGATTCTTGACGATGCCGGCGAGAGCGGCGCACTCAACGAGAGACAGTTCGGAGACATCCTTACCGAAGTATTCCTGCGATGCGGCTCCTACGCCGTAACAGTTGTTGCCGAGGTAGATGATGTTGAGATACATCTCGAGGATATCTTCCTTGCTTTTCTCTTTTTCAAGATTCAAAGCGCGGAATATCTCTTCGACCTTCCTCTGGATCCTGACGTCATCTTCACCCGTTAAATTTTTGACAAGCTGCTGCGTTATCGTTGAAGCTCCGCGTACGGAATCAAAACCTACAAAGAAATTGACCATGGCTTTTGACGTTCCGATCCAGTCGACGCCGTTATGCGAGAAGAACCTGTGGTCCTCGACCGAAACGAAAGCATCGATCAGCGTCTTGGGAATGTCCGTATACGGGACCCAAACGCTGTTCTTAGTCCCGTAGAGACTTTGAGATTCAAGCTCAACCGGAACTCCGTCACGGTTATATCTGTCCTCCTGAGTCTCGTATTTCATGTAATACAGCGAGGTCGTTTTATCGAGGCTGGAGGTAATAAATGAATCCGCATCTATACTGAGGTCGAGATTGTTCTTAATATAAAGCGCAAACGCGGTCCCTACTATTACGGCGGTCACCATGCCGATGAGGACTAAAGTCAGTATGATATTGGATAAATATGACAGGACGCGGAGTGTCACCTTGCCGATGGATTTGAATACCCTTGCCGTCTCGCGGCCCCATCTGACGTCCTCTCTTGTCTGCTTTATCCTCTCCTTGTTTGATTTCTCAGCCATGAAAAGTTTCCTCCTTTCATGCAAGGTTGATTCAAAAACCTTGAAAGTTCATTATACACCAAATATGTTAACAAATTGTAAACGAGGGGATATTTCTCAAAAACTGTTCTGCTGACTTTTCTCTGTTGTTTTAAGGACAACGTTTTCTTCTCCGAGGATGGAGCGCAGCTCCGATATGGCAAAATCGGTGGCGTCAAGGGTCAAGACGTGTTCCTTATCATACTTTCCGCATGACTTATCGTAAATGATGACCGGGGCTTTTCCCGGGAAAATGCTCAAAAAAGCCTGCGCTCTTTTCCATACCGGATCGTCTTTTGACTCTATCCTCAAAAATACGGTCCGCATCCTTGCGGCGACTGCTCGCGGAGCTTCTGCATGGACGGCTTTTTTTTCAAAGCGGTCGTTCGTCTCCAGAACGGAGACCTCATTCACCACGATTTTGGGGTCGGAATCTTCCCTGAAATTGACAGCTCCCCGAACGACGACGGCGCTGTTGTTTGTCAGAAGATAACCGTACCGTTCAAGAGTATCGCTGAAACAGATAAGCTCTATTTCTCCGGTTTTGTCTTCAAGCTTGACGAACGCCATCGGATCTCCGTTTCTGGTCGTCTTGACCGTTCGTCCCGTGACAGAACCGACTACAGTCAACCGCTGTTTGTCGCGAAGCACGTGATCCCCCGCCTCAGGTCTGTCGGAATCGGGCGCCGATTCTTTGATAAATACGATGTCAACGTGAGAGACGGCGTCGATATTTTCGGAATAATCGTCAAGAATGTGTCCCGAAAGATACATTCCGGAGCTTTCCTTTTCCAGATTCATTTTCTCTCTTGCCGAAAACTCGGGTATATCCGGAAACGTCATTTTCGGCATGACTTTATCGTCTTCTTCCGACAGTGAAGAAAACAGGTCCATTTGTCCGTCGGGTTTCTTTGAAGAATGAATATCGAGTACTTTTTCGTAAACTGCAAGTAACTGACTTCTTTTTGTCCCCAGCGAATCAAGGGAACCGGATTTGATGAGCGATTCAAGCTGCCGTTTGTTCGTATTCAGAGATTCGGTCCTGGTAAGAAAGTCGTCAAAATCCCGGAACGGGCCTCCGGCAACTCTTTCCGCCACGATACCCTTGATATACTGTTCTCCGACGTTTCTCAGCGCAGTGAGGCCGAACCGGATCTTCCCTTTCTCAACCGAAAAACCGCTGAAACTCTCGTTTATATCAGGCGGAAGAACGCTTATTCCCCTCTTGCCGAGCGAAGTTATATATTCGGCGATCTTATCCGGGGAACCAAGAACAGACGTAAGAAGCGCGCAGTAGTATTCAAGGGGGTAGTGGCATTTGAGATATGCCGTTCTGAACGACAGCACCGCATACGCCGCGGCGTGAGATTTGTTGAAGGCGTAATTCGCAAAACTCACTATATCGTTGAACAACTCGTCGGCGTCCTCGCGCGATGCCCCTCTCTCCATGGCACCGTTCAGGAATGCATCGTGCTCACTCTCAAGAACGTCCGCTTTTTTCTTCGCGATCGCGCGGCGTACAATATCTGCGTGACCGAAAGAATATCCTGCGATTTCACGGAAAATCTGCATGACCTGTTCCTGATAAACGATGCACCCGTACGTTGATTTGAGTATACCCTCTATCGCGGGGATCTTATACTTTACAACGCTTTTATCGTGTCGGGCTTCAATATATCGCGGGATGGAATCCATGGGACCGGGTCTGTACAACGCGATGGCGGCGATAACATCGCTTATGGATTCGGGTCTGAGCTGTGTGAGCATATTTCTCATGCCCCGGGATTCAAGCTGAAAGACCCCGTCTGTTTCTCCCGAGGAGATCAGATCGTAAGTGGGGGGGTCATTGATATCGACCATGGAAAGATCGAAAGACGGGTCTGTCTTCCTGACGGTCTCTTCCGCGTCGTGGATGATCGTGAGATACCTGAGCGCCAGAAAATCGAATTTCAGAAGTCCGAGATCGTTTACCACAACGTCCATGGTAAACTGAGTTACGACAGAACCGCTGTTTGTTGCCAAAGGGACGTAGTCCGTCAGAGGCTTGTCGGTGATGACAACACCCGCCGCGTGAGTGGACGCGTGACGCGGCATGCCCTCAAGAAGCATAGCGGTATCGATCAGTTTTTTGATTTCCGGGTCTTCTTCTATCAGTTTCCTGAGCTCTGCGCTGGATCCGACAGCCTTTTCAAGCGTAATGTCGAGGTCCTTCGGGATTTCCTTTGCAACCTGATCAACTCTGGAATAAGGCATACCGAGCGCGCGGCCGACGTCGCGGACAGCCGCTCTCGCAGCCATTGTACCGAAAGTGATTATCTGGCATACTCTGTCGGAACCGTATTTTTCCTGAACGTAGGATATGACCTCGTCGCGCCTGTCATAACAGAAATCTATGTCGAAATCGGGCATGCTTACGCGTTCGGGGTTGAGGAATCTCTCGAAAATCAGATCAAATACGATAGGATCGACGTCGGTGATACCGATCAGATACGCCACAAGGCTTCCGGCGCCGGAACCTCTGCCGGGACCGACGGGTATGCCGCTGTTTTTTGCAAAACTGACAAAATCCCACACAATCAGATAATACTCATCGTAACCCATGGAGTGTATGACGCCGAGCTCATAATCGATTCGTTCCCGATACGTCTTTTCCGAGTGTTCTTTGTCGTATTTTATGTGCCCTTCGTCAATCTTCTTCTTTAAACCGCTCTCGGCGAGCGCACGGAGATAAACCGCGGGATCGGAACCGTCGTCCGGCTTGAAACGGGGGAGAACGACATTGCCGAACTCGAAGTCGAGCGAACACATATCGGCGATTTTTGCCGTATTTTCGATCGCGCCCTCATAATCCGAGAACAGCTCCTCCATTTCCTCCGTGCTTTTGTAGTAGAACTCATCTGTCTCAAAGCCTACGGGACGTCCGTCGGTTATGACGCTGTTGGTCTGTATACACATAAGGATCGCCTGAGCTTCACAGTCCTGTTTTCTCAGGTAGTGAACGTCGTTGGTTGCGACCATGGGAATATTGCATCGCCGCGACATTGTCCTCAGAGCTTCGTTTACAACCTGCTGATCCGGGAGTCCGTGATCCTGGAGTTCAAGGTAAAAATTTCCCTCCCCGAAAATCGAGAGCAATTCTCTTGCGTATTGCTCTGCCCCGTTGTAGTCACCGGCGATTATCGCCCGTGGTATATACCCCGCAAGGCATGCAGACAGACATACGAGCCCATCCGAGTGTTCCTTGAGAAGTTCAAGATCAATGCGTGGCTTTGAATAAAACCCCTCTGTAAAAGCTTTGGAATCGAGTATCATGAGATTGTGATACCCCGTCATATTTTTAGCAAGGAGAATGAGATGGTTATTCTTACCGAAAGACCTGTCTTTTTCGAAGCGGGAATCGGGAGCGACGTAGAATTCACAGCCGATGATCGGCTTGATCCCGGCTTTTTTGCAGCTTTTATAAAAATCGATCACGCCGTACATTACGCCGTGATCGGTGATCGCAACGGCGTCGTGGCCCATCTCAGAGGCAACAGCGGGAATATCGGCGATGCGGCAGGCACCGTCGAGGAGACTGTATTCGCTGTGCAGATGAAGATGAACGAATCTTTGAGCCATTTTAATCGTTTTCTCCCCGGTCATTGATTTTTTCGGCTATGGAAAGTATCCTGTCCAGCCTGTGAAGCAAGCCCGATTTTGAAACGGGCGGAGACGTCTTTCTCGCGAGATCGGAAAGAGGCGCGTCCGGAAATTCGGCGCGAAGCTTCGCGGCCTCATACAGTTCCGGAGGGAGGGATCTCAGCATACCTCTTGCGTCAAGTTCTTTGATCGCAGGCAAATACTTGGCGGAGGCCTTAACGGATTTCTGCATGTTGGCTGTCTCTGAATTGACCATCCTGTTTGCATTGTTGCGGATCTCGCCCATTATCCTTCTGTTGATTATGTCGAAAACGACGGAATTGAGCCCCATTTTTGCAAAAATGTCTTCGATGATCTCTCCGTCCTTGAAATACAGGATAAACAGACCGCGTCTCCTGGCTTTTTTCGGCGTAAATCCCGTCTCTTCAAGAAGTGAGGACACAAAATCCGCTTCCCAGTCATTTTTTGTGACAAATTCAAGTTGAAGTTCCTTGCTCGGATCAGGAAAAGACCCGTAAGAGACGAAAACGGCTTTCAAAAGCTCGATTATGCAGCTGTCGCATTTCAATATTGCTCTCAGGGACCCTACGTCATTCGGCGAACGCATATCGTCGTCAAGCACTTTCATGGACGACACAAAAGTCCTGGCGCAGCATTTCTTCTTAGGCAAATGCGAACGTATTTCATTTTTTACATTTGCACAATAAGATATTCTGTTCATTTTACTCAACGTATATCAATTCGCACTCGAGATTTGCTCCGTGAGTGCGCAAAACGGTGGATCTGACAATCTCTATCAGTTCAAGCACGTCGGACGCGGTGGCGTCTCCGGTATTTACGATAAATCCCGCGTGTTTTTCGGAGATCTGCGCTCCTCCGACGCTCTTTCCCTTGAGTCCCGCCTCTTCTATCATTTTTCCCGTAAATCTTCCCTCGCATCTTTTGAACACGCTGCCTGCGCTGGGATACTCGAGAGGCTGTTTCGAAAGTCTTTTCTTCATGAGTTCCTTCATTTCGTTCCCGATCTGAGCAACTTCGCCTTTTCTGAGACAAAAAGACGTTTGAAGTATCACTCGCCCGCCATCTCTGAAAATCGACTGTCTATAGCCGAAATGATGCTCTTCATTCGATATGGACCTGATCTCAAGATCGTGAAGATCAAGATACTCCGTCTCTTTTACAATATCAGCCATTTCTCCGCCGTATGCGCCGGCGTTCATAAAGACGCCGCCGCCGCAGGTCCCGGGTATTCCGTACAGGAATTCCATTCCGGTAAGCGATGACTCGAGGGCTTTTTTCGCGGCGTTTGTGACCAGCGCTCCCGCTTGAGCGGTCAGAATCTCGGCTTCAACTGAGATCTTGTCAAGCAATGCGAGAGATACGACTGCCCCGTCATAACCTTTATCCGAAAAAAGCAAGTTGCTTCCTCTGCCGAGGATAAACATCCTGACGTCATTCGTCCGGAGGATACTTATGACCTCTCTCAGCGCCCCGGGGGTCTTGACACTGACAAAGATCGACGCGGGCCCGCCTATACGGAACGTCGTATGCTTACGCATCGGTTCGTCAAGCTTCCACGTTATCAGTTCTTCACCGGCTCTTTCGTTGAAGCCGGTAAATATTTTCAATAAAACACTTCGATCAATATTCATCATTAAAACGGGCGTTAAATTATGTCGCCCAGCTCCGCATTGAAATATAAACCGGAAAAGGAGCCGGAGAATTTCCCGATAGATCCGTCATTTCCCGGGAAATACAAACCGGCTCTCCGGTATTACACAGGCAGAATGAACCTGTGATACGTTTTCTTTCCTTTTTTGACTATAACTCCGTTTTCAGACTCAAAGAGTTTCTTTGATACTTTGAAGTCGAAGGCGGGGACTTTCTCATTATTAACGACCACGCCCCCCTGACTGATAAGCCGCCGCGCCTCCCCTTTTGAGGGAGCAAGGCCGGAAACCGTGAGCAGATCGATCACCGAGATCTCTCCGTCGGTAAAGGATGAAAGATCGAGTTCCGTCGTCGGCATATCCGCTGATACTCCACCGCCTCCGAATACGGATTTTGCGGCAGCTGCGCATTTGTCGGCTTCTTCTTTGCCGTGAATTATGGCTGTTACTTCGTATGCGAGTCTTTCCTTGGCCTTGTTGATCTCGCTTCCTTCAAGTTTTTCGTACCCGGCGATCTCGTCAAGATCCATGAACGTCAGCATTTTCATGCAGTTTATGACGTCGGCGTCATCGATATTACGCCAGTACTGGTAGAAATCATAAGGAGAGGTCTTCTCCGGATCAAGCCACACCGCTCCGCTCTCGGTCTTACCCATCTTTTTCCCCTCGTGATTGAGAAGAAGCTTGAAGGTCAATCCGTACACTTCGTCGCCGGTCTTTCGTCTGATAAGCTCAACGCCGCCTATGATGTTGGACCACTGATCGTCGCCGCCAAGTTCCAGCTTGCATCCGTAGTCGTTGTGGAGCTTGTAGAAATCGTAGCTCTGCATGATCATGTAATTGAATTCGAGGAACGTAAGTCCGGTTTCCATTCTCGCCTTGTAGCATTCGGCGGCAAGCATCCTGTTCACGGTAAAATGCGGACCTATATCCCTGAGAAACTCGATATAGTTCAGATCGTCGAGCCAGTCGCCGTTGCTTACGAATATGGCTTTTCCGTCGGAAATGTCGATGAATTTCGACATCTGTACTTTGAATTTCTCAATATTCGAATTGATCTCCTCCTGAGACATCATGCGTCTCATGGAATTCTTGCCGGACGGATCGCCTACTTTTGCGGTTCCACCGCCGAATACAGCTATCGGGCGGTGGCCCGCACGCTGCATGTGAGCCATGACCTTCATCTGGATAAAATGACCGATATGAAGGCTGTCGGCAGTGGGATCAAACCCTATATAAAACGTCGCTTTTTCATCGTTCAGAAGATGTCTTACGGCATCTTCATCCGTTACCTGAGCAATCATACCCCGGTCTCTGAATTCTTCAAATAATCCTTTGCTCATTTTTTTTGCTACGGTCTAAACCGTATCCTCCTTTAAAATGTATGCCTTTTATTTGCCGTGGCGAAGAAGCATTTCTCCCGCTGCGGCTATTTGTTTCTCTGTCACTTTGATACCGCCGATGATCCTGGCGATCTCATCTGTTCTTTCCTTGCCGGAGAGTTCTCTTACCGTACTCTCGCTCCTTCCGTCGACCTCGCTCTTTTTTATGAGAAGATGATGATCGGCAATGGACGCGAGTTGAGGGGAGTGAGTGACGCAAATGACCTGCACCCGTTTTGACAGCTCGCGCATCATGAGACCGATCCGCTCGGCGGTTCCGCCGGATACACCAGAGTCGATCTCGTCGAAAATCATTGTCGGCGCGCCGTTTCTGTCGTTTACCGAACATTTCAGGGCGAGGAGAACGCGTGACATCTCTCCGCCGGACGCAACCGTTGAGATAGGCTGGAGCGGTTCGCCCGGGTTCGTCGCGATCAGGAAATCCACCTCATCGGCTCCCGTGGGTGAAAAACGGTTCCCGTCTGATGATTTGAGCGGGTTCACAGCGACGGTAAAGCGTACCTTCGGCATGTCGAGTTGTTTTAAAGATTCAGTCATCTCCCTGCCGAGACGTTCCGCCGCATCTTTTCTTGCAGTCGTGAGCTCCCCGGCGAGAACAGCGGTTTTTTCTGTCTGCTCCCTGATTTGTTTCTCAAGTGACTTTATCGCCTCATCGCCCTCTTCGATGGACGAGAGGCGAGACGCCGCATCATCTCTGAATTTCAGGATCTCCCCGACCGTGGCTCCGTACTTCTTTTTCAGCTTTTCGATATGTGAAAGCCTTGATTCGATAATGTTGAGCTGTTTTTCCGGATCCTCTATCTCATCCACGTCCGCTTCCTGTCTGACACGCTCCGAAATATCAAGCAGCTCAAATCTTATTTCTGTAAGCCGCGCGACGATATCGTCGGATTCTCCCACGACTCCGCTGAGTTTTGAAACAGCGGCGGATGCTCTGTCAACGAGATACGACGCTCCGCCTTCCTCGTTGCTCAACGCTCTCGAGACAAGTTTCTGATATTTGGCGACCTTTTCAAAATTCTTTATCTTATCGCGCAGTCGTAGAAGCTTTTCCACATCTTCATCCGAGGATAGCTTCGCTGAATCGATCTCTTTTATCTGATATGTCAGAATGTCCGTCAGCATGCCTTTTTCGCGCATGCTCTCGTTCAGGGTCGCAAGTTGTTCTTTAAGCGCGCAAAGGGCGTCATACTGTTCCGTGAAAGACGACAGGAGCTCACCGTTTCCTGCGTAGGAATCAAGAACGCCTGTGAGAGTTTTCCTGTCGTTCAGGTATTCCTTCTCGCTCTGGGAGCTTATCCCGAGAAGGCGCGGGGCGAACCTTTTGAGTTCTGAAATCGATACGGGTTTCCCGTTGACCTTGAGCGAAGACCTCGAATCCGAGGTAAAAGACCGTGAAACAATAATATCGCCGTTTTCGTCCGATGAGAAATCTTCATATTCGGGAGAATCGGGAATGCCGGAAAAGACAGCGGAAACCAAAGCGGTCTTTTCTCCGCTTCTGATCATCTCACGCGATGATTTTGAGCCCGCAATGAGACCGAGTGTGTCGACCATGACGGTCTTTCCGGACCCGGTCTCGCCCGTGATGGCGGTAAAACCGGGATAGAAATCGATCTCCACGTCTTTTGCAACGGCAACGTTTTTTATATACAGACACTTGATCATGTTTCTGTCTCCCGAGGTATTCCGATCTCAGATCAATAGCTGACGATTTCCTGGATCTTTTTTGATAACATGGATGCCGCCTCCACGTTTCTCGCAACGATTATTATACAGTCGTCTCCGGCTACGCAGCCGAGGATATCCTCGTCATGCAGAGAATCGATATAGGCGGCGACGGCGTTCGCCATGCCCGGATATGTTTTGATAACGATGTTGTTGAGAGACGACGCGACGGTTTTTACGGTGTTTGAAAAGGCTTTCTGAAAAACGATCTGCCCGCTTCCGGAGTCAATATCGGGCCTCATGTATTTATATGATCCGTTGCTCATCAGGACCTTCAGCAGACCGAGTTCGCGGATATCGCGCGATATGGTCGCCTGCGTCACGTTGAATCCGGCGAGTCTGAGTTTTTCTATCAGTTCTTCCTGAGTCTCAACGTTGTACTTTTCAATGATCTCGAGGATTTTGTTGTGTCTCTTTACTTTCATTTCGCCATTCCTTTCAATGAAAACAGTATTTTACACTCTCTCAGCTTCGGAGAGTTTGTTTTTCAGTATTCCGAGAAATCCGTCTTTTTTCAGTCGGATCAGCCTGGTTTTTTTGTCAGATTTCGAGATGACGACTCTGTCTCCGGGGAAAAGTTCCATTGCGCCGCGTCCGTCCGGAGTCAGAAAGACCGAATTCTTTCTGCTGTTTATATTACAAAGTTCGATCACCGATCCTCCGTTGAGTACCACGGGACGGACGCCGAGAGCGTGGGGACATATCGGCGTCAGACATAGAGCGTCAAGTGCGGGATCGAGTATGGGTCCGCCTGCCGACATTGAATAAGCCGTGGATCCCGTAGGCGTTGCGATGATCACGCCGTCCGCCCTGTAAGTCCTGAGCCTTGTCCCGTTGCACATAACGTCAAAAGTCAGAAGACTCGCCACGGGACCGTTCGAAAGTACGGCGTCATTCAACACCGGGGAGGAGATATTCACCGTTTCATCCCCGCGAATTACTTTCACGTCGAGCATCAAGCGGGATTCAATGTCATAATCGCCGTCAATCAATCGGTCTATGAACGTTTCGTCATCCGCCTCGATTTCGGCGAGATAACCCACTCTTCCGAAATTAACGCCGACAAAGGGAATCTCTTTTTCAGCAAGAAGCGCGGCAGAACGGATCATTGAGCCGTCCCCGCCGAACACAACGGCGAAATCGATACCCTCGGGGATCTCCCCTTCGGGGATGAAGGTGACGTTTTCTCCGGCTCCGGACTCCGCGAACTTATGACGGACAATGTCGAAAGCTGACACGGTGCAGTAACGAGCGACCATTTTTTCGGTCAATATCCGGATTTTTTCAAATGGGATATCTTTTTTCGGATTGAGAAGAAAAAGAACATTCTTCAAGCTGACTGCCAATTTACTCTCCTCCCTTCCGTTTGTTTGTCATGTTGTCTTTATTGATTTCGCCGCAGAAGAGATATTCCGTATTGCCGTCACCCCCGCGGATGGGGGATTCAATGACGGAGATAATGTTCATGCCTACCTCTTTCGCATACGACAATACTTTACGTACCGCCTCGGATCTTGTTTTCTCGTCTTTGACTATTCCCTTTTTGCCGAGACCTTGTCTGCCGCATTCAAACTGAGGCTTTATAAGGCCTATATATTTACCTCCGTCACGCAGCAAACGGACAGCGCTTTCCATGATATAAGTTTGAGAAATAAACGACACGTCCACCGTAATAACGTCACATTTTTCTCCGATAGTCTCCGGGGCGATGTCCCGGGCGTTGAATCGTTCGATGGAAACAACTCTCGGATCGCATCTAAGAGACTTGGCAAGCTGATCCGTCCCGGAGTCGACGGCGTAAACGCGCGACGCGCCGTGCTGCAGGAGACAATCCGTAAAACCGCCTGTAGAAGAACCGATGTCGCAACAGACCTTTTCCCGAACGTCGATACCGAACGAAGCAAGAGCGGCTTCCAGTTTCAGACCGCCGCGACTGACGTATCTCGGCGGCGGAGCCGTTATTTCAACGATATCTTTTTCAGATATGTCCGAGGATGGCTTCGTGACCGTCGTCCCGTTAACAAGAACGGATCCGCCCTCGACAAGCTCCTTTGCATGTCCCCGGCTCCTGGCAAGTGAATTCTCAACGAGAAATACGTCAACTCGCATATGAAAACGATCCTTTATTTTTTTCTGGTCAGAAGCCAGACGGCGAGCTGACACGGTCCGTCGCTGTCAGCGTAATCCGATATTGCGTTTACGGCGCTGACCGTGAGCTCGGTCTCGAGAGCCTCTGCCTCTTTAAGTGATTTATACGCGAACACCGTCTTTTTATCATTTTTGAGATCTGCTCCGGTCGGCTTTCCGAGGACGGAAGCGTCACCCGTAACGTCAAGAATGTCGTCATGGATCTGAAATGCAAGTCCGACACACTCCGCATAGGTGTGTATATCGTCGAGAACGCTCTGCTTCGGTTCATCGCAGGCAGCATAATACCCGAGAAGGCACGACGCCTCGATCAGATCGGACGTTTTCAGCGAATAGAGAAGCTTAAGCTCTTCGTATGACTCGCAGGAAGCTTTGAGATCGATCGCCTGCCCTCCGCACATACCCATGTGCGACGACAGACGCGAAAGAGCATCCGTTGCGAGACGTACAGATCTGTCTGAAACGCCGGAATTCGAAGCGCATACGGAAAACGCGTAAAGCATAAGCGCGTCTCCGGCAAGGAGAGCCATGGCCTCCCCGAATTTCTTATGACAAGACGGCACGCCTCTCCTCATATCGCTGTCATCCATGCACGGAAGATCGTCATGGATCAGAGAAGACGCGTGGATCATTTCAACGGCACACGCAAACGGGAGCGCCGCTTCGATCGATCCGCCGAACATCTTTGCAAAACTGAGCACGAGAAACGCGCGTATCCGCTTCCCGCCGGAGAGTACGGAATACTTCATAGCCTCGCAAAGAGTCATATCGTTTCCGGTATTATCGGAAAAAATCTTCTCAAGGCGGTTTTCGGTTATCTCCGCACAATCCGAAAGACTTTTGACAATATTTATCGCCATTTTAAACTCCGTTCTTTACCTGAGGGGATCTTCCGCCCGAGCTGACGCCGGCGGGAGATCATTTCATATCTTCCTCTTTGATATTGCCTTCTTCGTCGCGAAGAAGGATACGGACCTTCTGCTCCGCATTATCAAGTTTTGAATTACACAGTTTGACAAGTGCGACGCCCTCTTCAAACAGTTTTAACGAATCGTCCAGCGGAACGGCGCCCGATTCCAGTGCGTGCACCGTCTCTTCGAGTCTTTTCAGCGCTTCTTCAAATGAAAGATCTTCGATTTTCTTTTCAGCCATATCAATATCCTTTCCTGCCCTGACGTTTTACTTAGCGAATTTTCTTGTGTTTTCGACGAGAGCGTCTGCTTCGCCGTCGGAAGTCCTCAGCACGATCCGGGAGCCTTTTGACATCTGATCTACTGATTTTACAAGTGTTCCGTCGCCGAGGTATACGGCGCTGTATCCCCGGGAGATCACGGACAAAGGATTCAGGGCGTCAAGGCGTCCCGTCAGCGCGGAAAACCTGCTTCTGGCGTTTTCAACATTTTTGTCTTCCGCCCGGTACAGCCTTTCCGACGCCATTACCGTGAGCATTCTCCTGTCGTCGATCATTATTCCGGGATCCAGAAGGACCTTTGACGTGCTGAATCTGTTGAGGCGTTCTTTTGTCGAAATCAGTTTCTGTTTGACAAGAGTCGCCTCCCGTTTGATCACGTTAAGGAACTGCTGTTTTAATCTGTCGGTGTCCGGGACGGCAAGTTCGGCTGCCGCGGAAGGCGTCGGCGCGCGTTTGTCTGCCGCGAAATCACATATCGTGAAATCTGTTTCATGACCGACAGCCGAGATAACAGGTATCTCTGACGCCGCGACGGCGCGGGCGACCCCTTCGTCATTAAATGCCCACAGATCTTCGATGGATCCGCCGCCCCTGCCGATTATCAGTACGTCGGCGCATCTTTCCCTGTTGAAGTAATCAAGAGCTTCGATAAGCTGCGGAGGAGCGTCCGGTCCCTGAACAAGCACGGGATAAAGAATTATCTTTGCAAACGGAAAGCGCCTGCCCGTGACGTTGATCATATCTCTGACAGCGGCTCCGGTCGGGGAGGTGATAAGCCCGACACGGGTCGGGGTTTTCGGCAAAGGTTTTTTTCTCGAATCGCTGAAAAGACCTTCGCTCTCGAGTTTCTTCTTAAGCTGTTCGAAAGCGATATACAACGATCCCACCCCATAAGGTTCCATGGAATCAACGTATAACTGATACTGACCGTCGCGGGTAAAAACAGATACTCTTCCGCGGCAGAGAACGACCATCCCGTTTTCCGGGACGAAGGGGACTCTCGACGCGCTGGAGCGGAACATCACGCTGCGGATCAGGCTGGTTTCGTCTTTGAGAGTGAAATAGAAGTGACCCGTTGTATGGAACTTGAAGTTGGAGATCTCTCCCTTCACATAAACGTCCGCGAGTTTTGAGTCGCTTTCGATCAGCGTTTTGACATAATCATTAAGTTGAGTTATACTGATGGGCTCGGCAGACAAAGAGATATCCCTCCCTCCGGATCAGTTTTGTTTTTGACTGTAAAGTAAGCTTGACAGAACGGCGACGCCCGCCGCGTTGTCGGATGAAAACTCCGGTTCGGAGAACAAACCGACGTCGGCAAGCCTTGATTTGATATACTTCGAACTCATGACCCCGCCTGCGTAAAGGACAGGAATATTTCCGAATTCTTTTACGGCGTTATAAGTCATCTTTCTTACGGTACGAGAAATATGATCAAGAACATATGCGGCAACTTCAGTTTGATCGGCGCTGTGTCCGATCAGTTCAATCGCTTTATTCTCGAGACCTGAAATGTTACAGTAAAGGCCGTCAACACAAACGCCGTCATGTTTTACCGTCCCATTGTACTCCAGCGCAAGGCGGTCCATCTCCGCTCCGCAGGGAAAGCCGATTCCAAGTCTGACGCCCGTTCTGTCTATTATCTGACCCGCGGACGCGTCCTTTGACCCTCCGACACGACGTACGGTGATTATTCTGTCGGGATCAGGCTCGACCGACAAAAGATCAAAAGTCCCGCCTGAGACGTGAAAGGAGAGAAAAGGTCGCTTCAGGAATTCCCTCAAATCGAGTCCGTTCGATCTGCACGCCGAATACGCAGCCGCCGCGATATGTCCCTCCTGATGAGAAAAAGGAAAAGCAGGCGCGCTCAGTGAAGCGGAAATAAACAGCGCTATCGCCTCACCGACAAGAAAGCACGGCATATAGGAGCCTTCCAGAGGTCTTGGCTTCGCGGAATAGCCCACGGAGACGATCTCACCTTTGCGCATTGACAGGGACTTACCAAGGCTTTCCGCGGCGGGCGGCGCGTTTTTTATATGCGAAAAGACAGCGTCGCTTTGCCTCAGACCGCGTTTCCCTTCCTCAACACGCAGGGGAACCTTATCATTTGAAATAATTCCGTCGTTCTCCGAAAACAATGCGATGGAAGTAGTATAGTTACTGGTGTCTATACCGAGAAACAACCGTTCCAATTTATTTCTCCCCGGGTCTCTGCACCGGCGTCACTGCAAGCAGACCCGCCTCTCTGCCTATCCTGTTCAAAATACCGTTTATGAACGGAGCTGCGGCGGGATCATCGTATTTTTTTGATAGTTCGACGGCTTCGTTGATCGCTACCTTCGGAGGAACGTCCGTGTTCAACATTTCATAGATCGAAAGGCGGAGAAGAGACGACGTAACGCTGGACAGGCGCGACGCTTTCCAGTTCTTTGAATCAGCTTCGATCCTGACGTCGGAATCTCCGATTGACGAAAGAGCGCCGAAAAACGTATTCCTGATATACTCGGAACACGTCTTCTCGTTATCTTCCTCATATTCCCTCAGAATATCGGACGGGTCTTCATCAGGACGAAAAGAAGCGGAGAAAAGCAGTTTGAACACCGTTTCCCTTTCCTCACGCCTCGTAATCTTTGTTTTTGACATGATTTTTTCCTTAACCAATCCCGGTGAATTTTGATCTGCTATAATTATACATGAATATTCGCATATTGTCAACCTTTGGACCGATGTTCTGTTTCAATATAATATATAAAAAATAAAAGGCGCATCCCGCGCCTTTTATCGCAAAGAAATAATTATTTTGTAATCGTGATCTTGTTTATTACTCCCGCAACCTCCGGATCAATGCCCCGGACTTCGGTCATTTTGCTGGCGAGAAGCTGGAACACCGGCACCGTCGTGAATGGAGAAGTGAGCTCGCAACCGGTGTTTACGGTAACGATGCTCTTACAGTCAGACGGAACCAGTTTTTCATCGTCCGTCACGATTATTATATCAGCGCCCACGTTGCGCAGTTTTCCGATAATAGATGCGGCGTCGTCCTCTGTGGCTCCGGACGGTTCGATAACAAACACCTTGTCTCCGGGTTTAAGCTGTGCTATGGGGCCGTGATGGAAGTCGGATGTTGCGTAGCCTTTCATCTTGATCTTATTTGTTTCGAGCATCTTCAGCGCGCCCTCAAGAGCGATGGGATACGCCATTCCTCGTCCGAGGATAACGGCCCCGTCGATGTTTTTCAGGTATTCCGCCATGCTTTCGACTGAAGGAACGATTTCTTCAAGGGTTTCTCCCACCTGATCCGGCACTTTTGTCAGAGTTTCAAAAAAGTCATTGTCCCCCGCCCACTCGGCGGCTATCATCGACAGGATCATCATCTGCGAGGTGAATGTCTTCGTCGCGGCGATGGAGACCTCGGGACCCGCGTCGCAGTATAGGCTGTGCAAAGCCTCTTTCGCCATGGGAGAGTTCTCGTCGTTGGTTATTGCAGCTGTCAGAGCGCCGTCTTTATTTGCGCTTTTAAGCACAGTTAAAACGTCCTCGGCCTTTCCGGACTGTGAGACGCCTATGACAAGCATATCGGAAAGATCGACGTGCGCGCCGTACTTTGTGAAAACTGAGGGGGTGCCGAGCGCGCACGGAATGCCGGCGACTATCGCAAATACGTACTGCGCCATGACGCATGCGTGATCGGAAGTTCCTCTTGCGCAGAAATAAACGCTTTTGATCCCGCGCTCTTTCGCTTCGGCGACCAGATCGGTGACCCTGTTTCTGTTGGTTTCGATGGCTTTTCTGAGAACCGACGGCTGCTCGCGGATCTCCTTTTCAAGATTTATCATTGTCGTATACCTTCTTTCTGTCATTCTTTGTTTTTCAGATACTCATCCGTTCCGGCGGCGACTGCCTCGGCAAATTTTGCCTGCCATTCGGGATCAACGAGTTTTTTCGCATCATCGGGATTGCTGATAAAGCCCATCTCGATCAGAGTCGCGGGGTATGATCTACCTCTCAGGACAGCGTAATCCGACATATCGGATATAGACTTTGTCCCTTCCGTAAATGTTGAATTAAGAAACTCAACAATCTTGTCCGCCAGGACGATAGAAACCGGATCGGGGATGTACTTATAAGTGCTGTCATCCCAGGCTTGCTGAACGTAAACCCTGGTTCCGCTGGCGCTGTCATCGTCGAACATGTTGGCGTGAAGCGATATAAGACAGTCGGCTTTCAAAGTATCGAAATAGATCGCCCTTTCCTCCGGGTGGAACCAGTCGTCATCGTCGATATACTGCTTGATCTCCGGAGTCGTTT
>CACXCL010000222.1 GCA_902766115.1 uncultured Ruminococcus sp. | reverse complement strand
CCGCTTTCCGGGTCGGTGACGAAAAGGGACGTATTTGCGGGAATATCAAATCCGTAGTAGCCGTATCCGTTTTCAAAACGGTAGAAGTTCCCGCCTTCAATTTGCGTGTAATCGACGATCTTTCCGTGTTTCGCCGTCAGTTCTGCGAACGTCATCTTGTACTCGTCGAGAAGATCGGTGTTGAGCGTCAATGAACCATCTTCGGGATCTCCGGTCTGCTCCGTATCCGTACCGTGGGTCGGCTGTTGCTCTGTTTGTGAGCCGGTATTCACACCGATCTTTTTATTGTTGGCCCCGCATGAGATAAGCGTCCCGGAGAGGATACACACGATCAGCGCCGCGGAGATCAATACGATCCCTCTCTTTTTCTTTTTCGCGTCCATCACTGCTGAAAACCTCCTTTTCATTGTTTTGCCGCTGCCGTAAAACTCTGTCGTGAGTTTTTCGGCTTTCACGTTCGTGCTCATTTTTACGATTTTCAGAAGAGTCCTGCCGTATTTTTCCCGTTCGATTTCATTTTTCCCTTTAAGAAGCGTCTCGTCGCAGGATAATTCCATTTCCCTGTTCATCATGGAAACCGCGAGATACGCCAGGGGATTAAAGAAATTGAAACTGAGGCACACGACCCCCGCGAGCTTCATTAACAGATCGCCGCGGCGAAAATGGACCAACTCGTGCATGAGTATCCCGCGCAGTTCCCCGTCTGACAGGCGAACGTCGGGCAGAACGATGGTTTTCCTGAAAAATCCGAAAAGGAACGGTCCCGCCACGTCCGATGAGATAACAATATCTGGAATTCTGTTATTCAGTCCGTCGGCAAGCTCGTGAAAAATCGTCGCGGTCCTCTCGTCAGGTTCCCGGAAACGTCTTTTAAGCGCGTGCATTTTGAGATTATATCCAATAATGCGAAGAAGCAAAAGAACGGCGGCGACGGAAACGTAGGAAATCAGGATCAACGTTGGAATACCCGGCAATTTGATATTATGTTTTTGGAACTCTGCCGGTCTTTCTGTGTTTTGAGCAACAGGATCCTGTATTTTATTCTCATCTTTCTCTGTAGGCGCTGCCGGGTTTGCCGGGTTTGCGGGCGTCGCCGGCGTCAGATCGGAGATCGCCTCGGGAGGAGTTTCCGCCGGACCAGAATTGTGGGTCAGATCAACGGACTCAGGCAGCGCGGGCTGCGCAGGGGCCTTGACCGTTTCGACAACCGCGGTTTCTGCGTTTTCGCCTACAGTCACCGGAAGATTGACAGCCGACGGCAAAAAAGACACGGGAACGCACATCCTGACAACGACAAAAACCCACATAAGATATCGGCATACCGCGGAAAAACGCCGTTCTGTCACTCTTGATACAACGTAAAACAGAAGAATGACAGCCGATATCGACAGTGAAAACGACGCGATTTTAAGTAAAACGCTCATTATTTGTTTTCCTCCCCGCTGACCTTGAGTATCTTCTCTATCTCTTTGATGTCGCTTTCCTTTATTTCTCCGCTTTCCGCCAGATTGGCGATAAGCCGCTTCCATGAGCCGTGGAACAGGTTCTCGATCAGCCCCGTTGCTGCTCCGGAGCAGTATTCTTCTTCGGTCACAAGGGCCGTTACAAGCTTATAAGCCACGGGGGTTTCTATTCTGTCCACCTTGACGAACCCCTTCTCTTCCAGCCGGTCCACAAGGATATGGACCGCGGGAGCCGTGCATTTTCTTCTTTCAAGCACTCCCCGGTGGATAGCGGGGACCGTCGAAGGTTCGCCGAGCTTCCACAGTGTTTTCATTACGTCAAGCTCCGCGCCGGGGAGATTAGTTTCCTTCTTTTTGACTTGTTTTTTCATTTTTCCGCTCCGATTTAACATTTGTTAATTTAGTTATAACACAGTTTAATTGTTTTGTCAAGCATTAACCGGATTTTTTTAAAATAATTTTTTCCGATAAAACAACGCGGGACGACCGTCCCGCGTTGTTCTGTATTTTCAGGTGCCGATTCCGCCCGAGTGGATACCACTTGAATAAATGATATCAACTCCTACCAAGGCGTAATTGTACATACCGTCGCTCTTTTTGAGAGTCACAACAATCTCATCGCTTATGACAAAACGGGAGATATCGGCATAAGACCTGACATTGAATCGATAGATATCGTCGACGTTTTCATAGTCAGTGATCTCATAGAACGGGGTCACCCTCCCGCGACTTGCTCGGAAAAACAGAGTATCATCATAACCTGCGCCGGGTGTCACACTTTTCTTGGGATCATATTCAAAGTTTTCTATCCCGAACAGTTCAAGCGCAGCCTGGGGGACCATTTCCGGCGGCATCCCGTTGAAATCCCCGTCAACTGTACTGTCCTTCCAAAGGAAGTATATCGCGTCATATATTCCGGCATTCTGGCATTTTTCTTTATCGGTTCTGAAGTCCGATGCATAAAATGGCGAGTTCATAACGTAAAACGTTGATAACAAGGCAGGGTCGTATTCACCGATCCTGTTTTCCAGTTCAAATGACCGCAGGTCTTTTTCCGGCTCTGAGATCTGCACCATCCCATCGGGCTCATCCCTGCCGGAAACATAACCGTTCCGCCCGATATAAAGTTCGTGTTCGCCGTCAGGCATAACATCCGTTCGGCTGTCCGAAACCGTAATGGAAAGCTTCAGACATTTTCCGTCCCACATTCTGAGATATCCGCTTGTAGGGGATTCAATTTCCGTTTCGATACACCTGAATCTTGAGATGTTGAATGAATCGAAGAACTCATCGTATTTTTCTTTCAATTCTTTTGTACGGGCATCAATATCATACTGAACCGTGCCAAACGCCCACGTGTTATCAATGATAGTCTGACTGTCTCCTTCGAGGAACGCCTTGGCAACAAGGTATAAATTATCTTCGTCGGCAAGTTCGGACAGCCGTTCGTAGCTGAGGGAGTCTGTCTCCGTTTGCGTTTCGTTATTGTCGCCCTGTTTTTGTTTTTTTAAGCCGCACGATATTAGCGTCCCTGAGAGGATGCAAACGATAATCGCCGCGGAGATCAGCACGATACCTCTCTTTTTATTTTTCGGAGTCATCACTGTAGAAATCCCCCTTTTCATTTTTTTGGTGTTAATCAAATATGTTTTCTGACAGCGTCGAGAAACGCCTCAGCGTCTTCCTCCGTCGTTCCCCATCCGGTCACAAGACGGATCGGGATCATCCCGCCGCTTTCCTTCGCCCATTCGTAGAAGAAAAAATCTTTTTGAAGCTTGCGAACGACTTCCGTTTTCAGGATCGGGAATATCTGATTCGTCGTGGAGGAGCCGAAAAACCCGACTCCCATCTCGCCGAGCCCGTCACGGAGAATGTCGGCGATCCTGTTTTCCTTCGCGGCGATCTCGTAATATAGCGACTGTTCCCCGCCCTCGAGAAGCGCCTCGAACTGTACGCCGATGAGCCTTCCCTTAGCAAGCAGGCCGCACTGCCGCTTCATCATCCATCTGAAGTGGTCCCGCAGTTCCCTGTTTCTGATCACAAGCGCCTCGCCGAACAATGCGCCGTTTTTCGTACCTCCGATGTAGTATGCGTCGCAAAGTGACGCAAGGCAAGAGATCGAAAGATCGTTCCCACGGCTCGTCAGCGCCGCACCGAGACGCGCGCCGTCGAGGTAAAGAAGCATTCCGTATTCGTTGCATTTGTCCCGGATGGCGGCGAGCTCGGATCTCGAATAAACGGTCCCGATCTCGGTGGACTGTGATAGATACACCAT
>CACXCL010000221.1 GCA_902766115.1 uncultured Ruminococcus sp. | reverse complement strand
CTCGAAATTCGGCGAATGCTGGTAGAAAACGTGATAATATCCCTTGAAATAAACGAGCCCGTTGGGGTCGTTGATCCATCCTTTTGCAGGTTTGTAGTGAAATTCCGGTCTTTTGAGATAGTCCATCGCTTGATTCCTTTCTCTTAGGGGACTCCGTCCCGTCTCCGTAAAATTATATCTTAAAAAGTCGCTTGTGTCTATAAAATAAAGGAAATTTTAACATTTGCCAAGAGTACTCGACGTTTCTGAAATATCATGTTACCACTCCGTTCACCGCAAATCGTCGTAAATTCACGATTTGTTTATTGACAAATCCGTTATGATTTGCGATAATATTTTGTTGTAGAAAACAAAGGGAGGTGAAAACGGTGATCGAAGTATCGAAGATGGGATCCGAGATATTGCCGCTGCTGCTTGACCACGGACTGCGATGCGAAGACGTCTCCGTTTTCGCCATGACGGATCTCGCTCTTGACGGCACGAAGGCAGACGTGTGCCTCATACTGACGGAAAAACAGCTGCTCGTGCTGACCGGTTACGTTCGTGACGAGGGCCGCCCCGGGAAAAAGCACGGCAGGGTCTTCTCCGAGACCATGTGCGAGACTTTTGACAACGATAAGCTCAGGGAACTGAAAATCGAGGAATACATATCCACCGGGCGGCTGACCGCCGATTTTGACGGCGAGCCGACGGAGATCGCCGCCATGACGAAAACGGCACTCAGAGACGTGCGGATATTCGTTAAATACGCCTCCGCAAAGCTCGAGGGCAGGGAGGAAGAGATCGACGAGGCGGACTTCCGGGACGACAGGTTCTGCCCCAAGTGCGGACGGCGCTATCCGGATCCGGAGCGGAAGATCTGTCCTCACTGCATGGAAAAATCGAAGCTCTACAAGCGCCTCTTCGTCTTCGCCAAGGGCTATCGGCGTTACATGGCAGCCGTTCTCTTCGCCCTTTGCCTTACCGCCGCGCTGGGCGTCGTCGCACCGTATGTCTCGACGGAATTCTTCTACGACAAGGTGCTCCGCGCGGGAAATTCATGGTACGGGCGGTTGCTGGAGGCGGCGCTGCTGGTCCTCCTTCTGAGGCTTTGCTCCATGGGTATCGGCGCGCTGTCCGGGATCATTTCGGCGCGTGTGTCCGCAAGCGTGACGTACAAACTTAAAATCACCATCTTCTCCGCCATAGAACGTCTGTCGATGTCGTTTTTCTCCGCACGTCAGACCGGCGGACTGATGAATCAGATCAACAACGACTCCAACGAGATATACTGGTTTTTCTGCATGGGCGCGCCGGAATTGATCCGGAATGTGATCCAGATCGCCGCCGCCCTTGTCATAATGCTCCTGATGAACGTGCCTCTGGCGCTTTGCGCTATGGTGGTCGTGCCTCTGTTCGGTTTTGTTGTAAACCGGCTTTTCAGCCGGATGCACACTCTGCACGCCAGGACCTACCGCAGCAGCCGCGCGCTCAATTCGACTCTGTCCGACGCTCTTGCAGGGTTCCGGGTCGTCAAGGCGTTCTCTCGCGAAAAAGAGGAGACCTCCCGCTTCAACGACCGTTCCGAGAAACTCGCCCGGGACAACCGCTCAGTGACCGTGTTCAACAACACGGCGTTCCCGGCGGCGTCCTTTATCATGAACCTGTCGAATCTCATCGTGTGGTCCGTGGGCGGCTGGATGGCGGTTACGGGCGTCGGCGGGATGACCTACGGCCGTCTGATGGCATTCATCGCGTATTCCGCCATGATGAATCAGCCCATGTTCATGCTGGTCGACATGGCGTCCTGGTTTACCGCATGCACCAACGCGATGCAGCGGCTGTTTGAGATCTCCGACGCCGAGCCCGACGTCCGGGAGAGAGAGGATCCCGTGAAACTTGACGAGATGCGCGGCGAGGTGGAATTCCGCGACGTGGGATTCTCTTACGAAAAAGGCAAAAAAGTCATCGACGGAGTGTCGTTTTCCGTGGGCGCAGGGCGGTCCCTCGGCATCGTCGGTCAAAGCGGAGCCGGAAAGAGCACCCTTGCGAATCTTCTGATGCGCCTCTACGAGGTGGAAGAGGGAGAGATAAAGATCGACGGTGTGAACGTGAAGGATCTGTCCTTCGACGAGCTCCGCCGCAACGTGGGCATAGTTTCCCAGGAGACGTATCTTTTTGTCGGCACCATCGCCGACAACATACGCTACGCCCGCCCGGACGCCACCGACGAGGACGTCATCACCGCCGCGAAGATCGCCGGAGCCCACGATTTCATCGTGAAGCTGCCGGACGGATACGAGACCATGATCGGCTTCGGCAACAAGGACCTGTCCGGCGGCGAGCGACAGCGCGTTTCCATAGCCCGGGCGATACTGCTCGATCCGAAAATACTGATCCTCGACGAGGCCACCGCCGCCATGGACACTGCAACAGAGCGGATGATAAGCGAGGCGCTGACGGGGATCTCGAAAAACAGGACCACCATCATGATCGCACACAGACTGTCGACTCTGCGAGACGTGGACAGCCTGGTGGTAATAGACAAGGGAAAGATAGTCGAAGCCGGCACTCACGACGAGCTGATCCGTTCGAAGGGAAAGTATTTCGAACTGTACAAACTCCAGCTTGAGGCGCTGAGGAATATCGGTATCGAAGAAGAAGGAGGTGGAGGCCATGAGCCGAACGGAGCTCCGCGACGTAATTAAGATACGGTACGCCACGGCGGAAAACGCCGTCTTTGAAGAAAAAAGAGGATTCATCTCGCTGACCTTCCGCCCGGAGGACGGAGAGGAGAAGACATACGACAGAGTGAAGCTCCAGCGTAACTTCCCCAACTCCACCCCTGAGGAATACGTTTCCGTTCTCGACAAGGAGGACAACGAGATATGCATGATCCGCAGCCTCTCCGACCTGGGAGAGGAGACCGCGGAGATCCTACGCCGGGAGGCGGAAAGGAGATACCGGGTCTTCCGGATCAAAAAGATCCTTTCGGTGAATCAGCGGTACGGCTTTTCCTATTGGAAGATCGAATCCGACGACGGCGTCCGCGAGTTCACCGTCCAGGACACCTACAGAAGTTTCAGAAAAATCGGCGGAGACCGCGCCACCGTTTCGGACGTGGACGGGAACCGCTACGAGATACCGTCTCTGAGCGGGCTTGACCGCCGGAGCATGAAGAAAATTGAACTCTTTATCTGAGGACTTATGAAGAAAACTGTTTTTTCGCTTGAAACGGGGCGGGATCTGCTGAAAAAGGTGCCCGAAGGGGTCGCTTCAGGCACGTTCATCACCGCCTTCCGTTTCGACCTTGACCTTGACGGCGGTTCAACGGACGGGATTGCCGTGATAACCGAGGAGGGCGTCTTTACCTTTGAAGGCGGTCTCCCTGTTCTGTCGGTCATGTACGGCGACTGCTCCGAGCTGGAGTTTCACCAGCTCATCGGCGCGTGCGAGATGTGCGCCGAGACGGAAAACGGTCCCGTCGTGATCTGCCGCGGGACGTGCTCGGTCAAGGACGTCATGGCGAAAAACGTTCGCCGGATCACGAGATTCCTGCACACGGGCAATTACTCCTCCGACGAAGAACTGGATCTCTACCGGGTGTGCCCCAAGTGCAGGAAGAGGCTCCGCCCGGGGATGACGGTCTGCGTGGACTGCGCCGACAGGAAATCCCTTTACGGCAGAGTGCTGAAAATGGCTCTCCCGTATAAAAAATATCTGATCACATCGATTTTCCTCTTTTTCGCCAGCTTCGCCGTGAACCTTGCGGGACCTTACGTCAACAGACTTCTCGTTGACGGATATATAGACAGCGAGAAAGCGAAGGCGGCTGTGGCGGCGGGGCAGAGCGGCTCCGTGTTCCGGGGATTCATCCTCACCATCGCCCTCATGGCGATACTGCAGATATTGACTTATTTCATCACTGCGCTCCGCAACCTGGCCGTCATGGGCGCGGGCTGGCGGCTCATCATCGATCTGCGTCGGCTCGTGTTCGGCAAGATCGAAAAAATGTCGGTCAGGACGCTCTCGAGGCGCACCTCCGGCGCGCTCATGCGCTCGGTCACGTGGGATACGTCCATGGTGGAGCGATTCATTACAAACGACCTCCCCAACGTGATCCAGCAGTCTTTCCTGTTCGTCGCGGTCACGGTGATCCTTGTGCTGAAAGACCCGATCCTCGCCCTGCTCGTACTTGCTCCCGTCCCGGTACTGCTCCTGTTCTCCGGAAAAATCAGCCCGTACTTCCGCAGGATGTACGGCCGCCAGTGGGAGGCAGGGTCCCGTACGGGATCGGTGCTCCACGACATCTTCTCCGGCATCCGTGTTGTGAAGGCGTACCGGACCGAGAAAAGGGAAGAGGACCGCTTCGACAGCGCGGCAAGCGAGGAGAGGGATATCTCCGTCAGAAACGAGACCGTGTTCAACGTGATCGACCCCATATTCACGTTTATTGTCAATATCGGCTCCGTTCTGCTTCTTTACTACATGGGCAGGCAGATCATGAACGGTCGGATGAGCCTCGGCGAAGCCGCCATGTTCACCTCCTACGCTTCCCTGATCTACGGCCCCATAAGCTGGCTGGCGCAAATGCCCCGCATGCTTACAAGGACCGTGACATCCCTTGTCAAGATATTCGATATCGTCGACGAGAGGGAGGACGTGCAGGATTCCGCCGACGCCTGTGACGTTGATATCAGGGGGAATATCGAGTTCGACAACGTCTCTTTCGCCTACGAGGACGGAGGCGACGTGCTGAAGGGGATCTCGTTCAGCGTGAAGCCCGGCGAGATGATCGGCATCGTCGGGCGGTCCGGCGCGGGCAAGTCCACGCTGATAAATCTGCTGATGCGGCTGTACGACCCCGACGGTGGCGCCATCCGCGTGGACGGAGTGGATCTGCGGGACGTCTCGCAGCACAGTCTGCGCTCGCAGATGGGCGTGGTACTCCAGGAGACGCACCTGTTCTCCGGTACGGTATATGAAAATATCGCCTACGCGTCCCCGGGATGTACCCGTGACGCGGTGGTCACCGCCGCGAAGGCGGCGGGCGCCCACGATTTCATCGTGCGGCTCCCGGACGGGTACGAGACTGTCATCGGAGAGAACGGACACACGCTGTCCGGCGGCGAGCGGCAGCGGGTCGCCATCGCCCGGGCGCTGCTCCACGATCCGAAAATACTGATCCTCGACGAGGCCACCTCGTCTCTCGATACCAAGACCGAGCACGGCGTGCAGGAAACCCTGTCTGAGCTCATCGCCGACCGGACTACCATAGCGATCGCCCACCGGCTGTCGACCTTACGCAACGCCTCGCGGCTTGTGGTCCTTGACAAAGGACGCCTCGCCGAGATAGGTACCCACGACGAGCTGATGAAGAAGGGCGGTATCTACTACGGTCTCGTTATGGCTCAAAGGCAAATGTCGAGAATCAAGAAGTGATCCTGAAAACACCCGTTAAACGGAGGTATGCCATGAAAAAGACAGTTGTCGCTGTTATCCTTGCGATCACGCTGATGCTCCCGCTGTTCACGTCCCCCGCCGTCGGGGCGGAGATGCCCTTCGGAGACGTGAAGAAGGGAAAATGGTACTATGACGCCGTCAGGACGGTTTATGACGGGGGGATAAT
>CACXCL010000220.1 GCA_902766115.1 uncultured Ruminococcus sp. | reverse complement strand
GTCCGGATCGTTATAATCCAGATCGGATGACGAGTACGGCTCTGCCGGAACGATCTCCTTCAGATCCGCTCCGGTGATCGCCGCGATTTTTTCGGCAACTCCTCTCGTCGTCCCCGTGGCGGAGAACACAACGACGAGAACGTCTTTGCGCCCCTCTCCGGGATTCCGGTCTTCGGGAGACGTGCCTGCGCCCAGATATCTCATCAGTATCGTCGCGACTTGGGCGCGGGTGGCGTTGCCGCGGGGATCGAGGTAGTTCACGCTGCCCTGCTTCACTCCGGAGATTATGCCCTCCGCCACAGCCCAGCTCATGGCGTCCTTGGCATAGCTGTGGGTCTTGCCGCCGTCGGGGAAGGTGTCCAGCGGCGCACGGGCGCCGACGTCGCCGCCCTTGTACTCCGTGAAGCGGTACATGATCGCCGCGATCTGCTCGCGGGTGACTGGCGAGTCAGGAGAAAACGTCGTCGCCGTCATGCCGTTGACGATCTCATTTTCATACGCCCACGCCACTGCGTCCTTCGCCCATTTCGCCTTCACGTCGGTGAAAGGCGTTTTTCCCTGCGCTTCGGGTTCTCCCTCTGCGCGCCACAGCACCGTTACCAGCATGGCGCGGGTCATTTCGCCCGCAGGGGAAAATTTTCCGCCGCCGACCCCGTTCATGAGGTCGTTCTCAATGCAGAAGTCGATGCCCGCGTGCGCCCAGTTCCCGTATTTCGGCATGTCGGTGAACGCGGCTCCGGGACACGGGATCTTTTCCGTCACACGCTCGTCCTCTTTCCCGCAAATGGAGCAGACGTAAATTTCCGTGTAACTGTCCCTTCCGTCGTGAGCGTGGTCGGACGAGGCGAGCTCGTAGTCGTGTTCGTGATCGAGGAGCGTCACGGTAACCTCCGCCGTGCGCGCGGTGTAGCCGTAGAGCACCGTGACGGAGGCGGTTGCCGCCGCGCCGTCCACGGTGAGGCTGTCGACGGTCAGAACCGCGTTATCGGGAAGGGCCGCCGCGATGGCGTTATAAACAGCGTCTTCGGCGTCCGCCCCGGAGGGATCCGGGCAGAACGCCTCGAGATCCGCCGCGGTCAGCTTTTCCATCAGCGTGTCGGTGGGGTCGATTTCGAAGTCGGTCATACGGATCGGTGCGAATTTGTTGTCGACCGACTCCGCCGCGGCGTCCGACGCGGCGCGTGCGAGATCCTTGTATTCCTCCGGGAGCGCGGGCGCGCCCTCCGGCCGTCTGATGGCGACTGACTCGGGCTCCGCGCCCGGCTTCCTCATACTGAGGGGAACGGCGGTCTTGCAGAAGGTCAGCGCGTCAATATACCGCCCGACTGAATAGGATACGTGAAGATCGTCCCGCTGGAGCCCCATGATCGGGTCGGTGTCAAAATTGACGACCGTCGGATCAGGCGCCCCGGGGTATACGTATTCCTGGACCGCCATATACGTTGAACGGGCGTTCTGGATCGCCGTACCGATGGGGATGACTCCGGAAAACTGTTTATGAGTCTCTTTCCCGGACATAACGCTTGCGGTTTCGATCCAGAAAGTCGTCTTCCCGAAGTCGGATTCTCCTCCGTACATCTCCGCTTTCTTGATATTGGCGATGGGAAGATACAGCCATATCTCCGCTCCGGGATTATTCGTCTCTACGAAATCGAGCATAAACGGGACGGAGTCCTCGAGCTTCGCAAACGGCTTCATCTGCGAGTTAGGCGAGGGCGACTCGCCTTTTTTCACCTCGTTGCCGTATGGCTGGAGCACCACCATGTCCCAGTTGTAAAAATTAAGTCCGTCCACGGTGGTGGCGTTCTGCGACAGTTCGACCCATCGGCCCCTCGTCGAGTCGCCCACCACACGGAAAGCGTAATAATCGAGCCCGTTATTTGCCACGTAGCTGTGCCAGGTGAGCGATTTGCCGCCGCTCATGAGCAGACCGATCTCTATATCCACCTCGCCGCCCGTGACGGTCCGGAGCATCTCGTAAAGGGTGCTGTAGCCCGTGTACGACGTGCCGTCCTGTTCCGTGCGCCCGTCGGTCAGGTCCTCGGAATAGCTGTTCCCTATGAACAGTATCCTGAGGCGCTTATCCTTCGGCACCTCGTCGCGTTTCGGGATGACCTCTTCTCTCGTTTCGCCGCAGCGCAGGCAGGTGTAGAGCATCTTCCCTTCGTAAACGGTCGACGCGGGAGTCTTGATCACGCCGTCGTCCCACTCGTGTCCCAGCGGATCCGTCGGATCGCCGACGTAGGAGTCGCCGCAGGCGCAGGTATAGGTGGTGTAACCGCCGTCAACGCAGGTGGGAGGCGTGACGGTTGGCGAGTATTCGTGCTCGTGAACGTCCGGCTCGTTTACCGTCACCGCAAGGTCGAACTCCCTTTCGGTGTACCCGTACAGAAGAGACGCGCGGACTTCCGCGAGCGCGCTTCCCTCTTCTCTTTCGACGGACAGCACGGTGACCTTCGCGATCTCGGGAAGGCGGGCCTCGATGGCCTCCTTCGCC
>CACXCL010000219.1 GCA_902766115.1 uncultured Ruminococcus sp. | reverse complement strand
CCTTCAGAAG
Organism: uncultured Ruminococcus sp.; assembly: GCA_902766115.1. Lineage (GTDB taxonomy): Bacteria > Bacillota > Clostridia > Oscillospirales > CAG-272 > RUG11130. Next base: position 2,626 of record CACXCL010000219.1, on the reverse strand, counting down.
CGATTTCACTGACGTAAAAGCCGGCAAATACTACTCCGACGCCGTGATCTGGGCGAAGGACGAGGGTGTGGTCAACGGGATCACCGAAACCATCTTCGAGCCGAACGGCAAGATAACGAGAGAACAGCTCGCCACGATGCTGTCCCGTTTCTCGGAACGCTGCCTCGTCTCCGTGCCGGACAGAGCCGATCTTTCGGGTTATCCCGACAGCAATCAGATCCACAGCTACGCCAAAGACGCCATGGCGTGGGCGAACGAGGCGAACCTCATCAAGGGCATGAGCGACGGCACGCTGTCTCCGCGAGGAGAGGCGACGAGAGAGCAGTTTGCGACGATACTCAAGAGATTCGACGATACATTTACACTTGCCTATAACGAACCTGTCCTGAGAAGCCATTACACCGAGCCGGAATATCCGCTCGTCGACGATGCCGACGTGTACGTCGCCGTTGACGGCGACGACGCGAACACCGGTACGTTTGACGCGCCGGTTGCCTCCTTTAACCGTGCTGTCGAGCGCGTCCGTGAGATAAAGCAGACGAAAACCTCCGGCGATATCGTGGTCGCCTTCAAGGCGGGGGATTACGGCCCCCTGTCCGTGACGCTCACGGAGGAAGATTCCGGCACGCCGGAGCAGAGGATCATCTACTGCAAATACGGCGACGGCGACGTCACGTTCAACAACGGGTTCGATGTCGGGGAAGATGAATTCCTTCCGCTTGACGAGGACGAAAAAGAGTTTTTCCCCGACAGCGCCGTAGATCTGATAAAGAAAGTGGACGTTTCGGACCGGCTCACCGGATATGACCCGATGACCTGCATGATCATGTCCGACGACGGCGTCATCAACCTCGCCCGTTTTCCCAATATGTACTCGGACGGCACCGACCACCTCATCCAGTCGGGTAGGACGGAGGACGATCACCACATCCGGATCTATCAGTCGGTGTTCAAGAGACATATCACAAGCTATCACAGCGTGGACGGGATGATCCTCTACGGATTCATCATCACCGGATGGTACAAGGATATGCTCGAAACGGACGGTTTTACCGTCGACCCGGACAACGGCGACGTGATCGTCTGTATCCCGCACCCGGAGAACGCCTACTTCAATGGCCACCTGCGTCCCGAGGAGGGCTTCGCAGATTCCTACTACCAGATGGCGATACTGAACGTTTCCGACGAGCTTGACGCTCCCGGAGAATTCTGGATCGACAAGGATACAGGCGTCTTCTACGTGTACGATCCGTCCGGCGACTATCATTTTGTCAGCGGTAAATCGCCGAAGATCTACGAAAACGAGTTTTACTATACCAAAGACGAGGAAGGCGGGATGCTCACGCTCGAAGAGAACGTCGGGTACGTCACCCTGCTCGGTCTGAATTTCAGGAATTCAAGCAAATACATGATCCGGGCGCTGGATCATCCGCGGGGGCTCACCGTTGACCGCTGCACCTTCTTCGGGTGCGCCTCGCGAAATATGATCGAGATCCAGGCATCGGAAGAGAGGGAGCCGCTGGATCTGCTGGTGACCCGGTGCGATTTCTCGTCAAGCGCCGCACGGGCGATTGCCGTGTTTGTCCCCAATATCAACAATTTGTACTGCGACGGATATATCTTTACCACGGGTAAAAATGTCGTAATCGACAACAACTACTTCACTCTGACAGGACTGAAGATCGGTAATCTCGGCGCGGTCTGCGTTCGCCTTCCGGATCCGGTTGTAAGCCACAACTACTTCAAAAGATGTTACTGGGCGTGTGTGGATATAAACCAGTCTTTGGGCTCCATCGTTGAATACAACGTGTTCGACGACGGCTGCTGCAACGGAAGCGATATCGGAGCGATATACCAGTGCCCGTATTTCGGAGGATGCGGAAACTATATCAGGTACAACCTCTTCCTGAAAATGAACAACGAGGTGGGCGACGACCGGATGAACATCTACCTGGACAACGCCATAGGTACCACGGTAGTGTCAAACCTGTTCTACGACGCCGAAGGCGGCGCCATGAACAACGATATCTGCAAGTACAATTCCTTCCTCAACAACGTTTCGGTCCTCAGCGAAGAGGGCTGCGGCTATAAGACCACTCATACGAGAAGTGTGATAGAAGGAATGACCTCCGGCGATCCGGATCCGACGACCCACTTCTTCTGGACTTACCAGAGATGGGTGAGTATTTTCAAATTCTTCGACGAGCATCCGGAATACAAAGCGTTCGCCGAGGAGAACTGGCCCGGGTTCTTCGACATCACCACCGACCTTGACCGCTGGGAGGACAAGGAGTTCTGCGAGAATTCGTCCCTTATAATAAAGGGAAACAGAGGTTTCAACGAAAACGCCGAAACTACCGAGTACGAGGAGCTTATCGCCAAATACTCCACCATCGAGGACAACGTAAGCTATACCCTCGAAGAAAACCCCATCTTCGTCAACCCGACTCTCGGCGACTACCGCATCAGGGAGGGGGCGGACTTCCCGGATATCGAATTCGAGAAGATAGGAAGATACTAAGCGAAAAAGCCCGCGGCGGCGGGCTTTTTCTCAATGGAAAATTGAAAATGGAAAATGGAAAGTGGAATATTGAAACCGGCGGCATATAAGCCTTCCCCCTGGAGG
>CACXCL010000218.1 GCA_902766115.1 uncultured Ruminococcus sp. | reverse complement strand
TTTTTAAGCTGATGACGGGATTCGAACCCGTGACCTCGTCATTACCAATGACGTGCGCTACCTACTGCGCTACATCAGCGTCAACGTGAACATTATAACAGAACGATCTACGGTTGTCAACATAAAAATTCATTTTTTTCACGCCTTTTTGTGATCCGTCCCGGACAAATCGCAGCCCGGGCGTAAAAACGTTCAGCATCCGCCGGAATCCTTCTCCGATTTAAGCTTGGTCAGCTCCTCCATGAACTTGTCGATATCCTTGAACTCCCTGTGTACCGACGCGAATCTTACGTACGCAACGTCGTCCAGCGTGCGGAGCCGCTCCATCACCATGTCCCCGATCTCCGCGGACGTGATCTCCTGCTTCAGCGAGTTTCTGATCTCCGCCTCCACCTCTGTTGCGACTTTGTCCGCGTCCACCGGCCTCTTCTGGCACGCCTTCAGCAGCCCGGACAGGAGTTTGTTCTTGTCGAAAAGCTCTTTCGACCCGTTCTTTTTAACGACGACGGGATGGAACTCCTCGATTATCTCATAGGTCGTGAACCGTCCGTGACATTCGAGACATTCGCGCCTTCTTCTGATGCTGTTGTTCTCCTCGAGAGGGCGGGAATCGACCACTTTGCTTTCTGGAGAACCACAAAACGGGCATTTCATTTTTTAACTCCGCCTTTATTCAAGTTTTATTTTTTCCAATTATAGCACCGGCAAGCCAAATTGTCAACTGTCTAAAATAAATCCAGCCGGTTTTTTTCATCTTTTTTTCTTGCATTTTTTCACTTTTTGCTCAAGACCCGCCGTCTTCCTTATCCTTCCCCGGCGTTCATTTCCGTCTCGGGATGCGGTTCGTCCCTAACGCCCGTCTCCGGGGAGCCCACGCCGGGTTCTTCCGGCGTCTTTGTCCCGCCCTTCACGGGAAACTCGAACGTGCCGATAAATCCCGACACGTCCGACGAGCAGACGTCACCTCCTATCACCCTGTTTTTGTAGATTATCACGTTGGCAAGCACCGTTCCGTCGTAATCCGGGTAGTTTTTGACCTTATAGGTATACCTTGTCACTTCCTTTCCGCGGTATTTCGACAGATCGAGGCCGCCCTGCTTCTGAAGCTCGTTGTACGAGGTCATCACCTTGTCGAAGTCCGACGGAATGCGGAAGCTTGCCTCTTCCTCCGGCTCCTCGTCGACCTCCCAGCCGAACTGTTTCAGAAACGACACGCGATCTTCGTTGTTTCTGATCTTGTCGTATTTGTAGTCCGCGATCTTCTTCGCTATGGCGGCGGTGGTCTTCGGCGCATAGTCGGGGACAAGCAGGATCATGACGGTCAGCGCGATAAGGGCGGCGCCAATCACGGCGACGAGCTTTATGGTGTTTGCTTTTATGCTGTAGATGAACATACAGAACTCCGTTCCGCCGCCCGTGGCGGCTGTTATTGACGGGTAAAAAATCCCTGATTAATTATATAACGACAGCGCGGGGATATGACCTGGAAGCGGTATTTGACTTTTCGTGATTTCAAAAAAGCGAGAAAAACAGAGAAACAGTGAGAAAAAGCGAGCGATCGCATTCCCGTCCCGATCTTTCCGGCTGAAACTGTCTGACTTTGACTTTCTTTGACTTTGACTTTCTCTGACCTTTGCGGTATAATGAACGCGAAAAGTGAGAAGAACGGGACACGGGAAACAAGAAAGGAAGGGACCGAAAATGATCCTGTCAGATCACATAGCTAAAATAATCGAGCAGATGCTCGACGAAAGCGGCGGTATCGCCGAGGTCAGGCGAAACGACCTGGCCGCCCGGCTCGGATGCGTGCCGAGCCAGATAAATTACGTCATCACCTCCCGCTTTACCCCGGAGAGGGGATATATAATCGAGAGCCGCAGAGGCGGCGGCGGATACATCAGGATCCACCGGGCGATGATGACGAAAAACGAGTACCTGATGCACTTTTTCCACGCCGTGGGAGACCAGCTCGGCGAGGCGGACGCGAGAGCGTTCGCGTCGAATCTCGCCGATCAGGGTATCGTCACCGAGCGTGAGCGGAAGATGATCCTGTCCTCCGTCTCGTCAGCTGCGCTTGAACGGGCTGACCCGGAGAAAAGGGACTTTGTGAGAGCCGACATAATGCGTCACGTTCTGCTCTCTCTCATGAATTAAAATGTAAGATACCGAAAAAGGAGGAAATCGATATGCTTTGCGAAAGATGTAAAAAGAACAACGCCACCGTTTTTTACAGGGAGTCGATAAACGGCAAGGAAAGGTCGCTGTCCCTCTGCGAAGAATGTGCGGAAAAGGCGAGAAAAAACGGGGAACTGGAGACGGAATTTCCGGTCGACGGGTTCTTCACCAAGCCTCTTATGGGAGTCGATAAGCTGTTCGGCAGCCTGTTCGGATTTCCTCAGCTTGTTGGACAGACAACGTCAGACGGGAAAAAGTGCCCGCTCTGCGGCGCAACCTTCCGGGATCTTATGGCTGAGGGAAAGGCCGGGTGCCCCGAGTGCTACAAGACCTTCTCTGACGAACTCTCGTCCACCATCTCCCGGATCCACGGCGCCACGACACACACCGGAGGCGCGCCAAGTAGATTCAAGGCCGGAAGGGATCTGAAGCAGAAGATCCGCTCCCTCGAGAAGGGGATCAAGACGGCTGTGGAGGAAGAGAATTACGAGGAGGCGGCACGCCTCCGCGACGAGCTGCGCGCCATCCGCGCTGAGAAAGGGGATGAAGAGAAATGAAGTGGTATGAATCCTGCGGCAAGGACCGCGACGTCATCGTATCGTCGCGTGTCAGACTTGCGAGAAATATTGTAGACTATCCCTTCGGGGACCGTCTTGACGACGCCTCGAAAAAAGAGATCATCGCCAAGGTGAAGGATGCCCTGGCGGACGGGAAGGAATATGTTTTCCGCGACTTTGCGTCTCTATCCGAGACAGAGAGGATCGCCGCGGAGGAGGAACACGCCGTCAGTCCGGAATTCGCCCGCGGCAGCGGACCGAGGGCGCTGATCGAATCTGCTGACGGAACGGCTTTCATCATGATACTGGAGGAGGATCACATAAGGATCCAGACCATCACTCCGGGCTTTTCCCTGGACGAGGCGTTCGACAAGGCCCGTGAGATCGACGGCAAACTCGATTCGAAACTGAACATCGCCTACGACGAAAAACTCGGGTATCTGACGCATTGTCCCACCAATCTCGGCACCGGCATGAGAGCATCGGTCATGATGTTCCTGCCCGGGATCGCACACAGCGGCGATCTCAGGAGCCTGCAGAACCAGCTGGGCAAGATAGGGCTGACCATCAGAGGCATGGCGGGCGAGGGCTCGTCTGCCGACGGATGTCTGTTCCAGATCTCCAATCAGGTGACTCTCGGCGTCTCCGAGGAGGAGACTGTCGCGAAACTCGTTCAGATCACCGAGCGGCTGATCGAGCAGGAGAGGACGCTCCGCAGGAAGATGTACGAGGCGGACAGGGAGGCCCTGACCGACCGGATCATGAGATCCTACGGCGTCATGCTGTACGCCACCCTGGTCGACACGCAGGAGCTGTTCAGACTCTACTCGGACGTTCGTCTCGGAGTGTCGCTCGGCGTCATCGACTGCGTCACGGCGGAACGGCTTGACCGCATCCTTGTCAAATGTATGCCTGCCGTGCTCATCCGCGACAACGACGGCGTCCGGGACGCAAGAAGCCGCGACAGGGCAAGGGCGGAGACGATCCGCCGTCTGCTCAGCGGCGCCCCTGAGGGGAAGAAGTGATCTTTCCGCCGGGGAACTTAAAGAAAGGAACGGTATGATACCATGAACATAGGATTTACTTCAAGAGCGGCAGGCGCCGTGGAGAGAGCCATCGAAGCGGCGCGCGAACTGGGGCACACCTGCGTGGGAACGGAGCACATCCTGCTGGGACTGCTTTCCGTACCGGACGGTATCGCGGCAAAAGTGCTTTCCGACGAGGACGTGACCTACGACAAAGTTTACGAGCTCGTGGGACAGCTGTCCGGAGTGGGCGAGAGGACCAACGTCAGCGCGGCGGATATGACTCCGAGGACGAAAAAGGTCATCGAATCGTCCGCCACAGCCGCGGCGCGTTTCGGCAACGGATATATCGGCACGGAGCACCTGCTCCTCGCCATGGCTGACGAGCCGGACTGCTACGGTATGC
>CACXCL010000217.1 GCA_902766115.1 uncultured Ruminococcus sp. | reverse complement strand
CTATCGCCGTTTTTGCCCCTCGACGTATTTGAATACGCCTGAGGGGCAAAGAACGACGATTCTGCATCTTAACGCGACAGCCCATTTTATCTTCGCGCTGGATTTTTTCGGCTGTCGTCGCATGCTGCCCGCGCTGTCCTTTACAGCTGATTTTGCGTCTCCGTGTACGGGAGAAGCGCGATCTCCAGATTTCCGTTCTTGGTCCTGAGCTCGTCGATGAACGCCTTCTCTTCCGCGGGATTTTTCAAACGGACTTTAAAGGACAGCCGGAACATACTGCCCATGCCGGTCGTCTTGACTCCGGCGTTCTCGACCTTTTTCAGGTAGTGATCGAAAATGTCGTCGAATGTGCCGTTGTATTCAAGCGATTCGGGGATGGTTATCCGGAGAAGCTGATCCGCGGCCATGCCCTTGTGCTCGAACAGAGGAACAAAGCTGAGAAGAAGAAACAGCGCCGCCAGGACGAGGAGGATCACGACTCCGTAGCCGATATACCCCATTCCGAATGCGATCCCGGAGCCCATCGCCACGAGGATCGAGGCGATCTCGTCCGCGCTCCCCTGCGCCGAGCGGAAACGGATCAGGCTGAAAGCGCCTCCTATCGCGACGCCGGCGCCGATGTTGCCGTTGACAAAGGTGATCACGGCGGCGACGACGAACGGTATCAGCGCAGAAACGATGAAGAACCGCTTCGTGGAGCGGACCCTGAAGCTCATGATCCATGAGTACAGGAAGCCCGTGACGAGCGCGACTGCCGCCATGGTGAAAAACTGCGGCGGCGTCACAACGGACGAATAAACAGAATCAAACATGATAGTTACTCCTTCTTATTTTTATGCTGACCGGGCTTTGCAAAGCTGCTGACGGAACGCCTCTCCGTACTTGGAAAAGCTCGTCCGGGTGATCCCGCCCTCGGAAAGGATCCTTGAGAGCCACAGAGGCATCGCCTCCTGGATCTTGATCTCGAGCACCGACCATCCCTCCGGGAGCAGTGAGATCCCCTCCATGGATTTTGTAAGCGTGAGATCGGTCACGCGGTATCTCGGGTTCTCGTCTATGGTCAGCCGGAGGTCTCCTCCCGGCTCGAAGTACGCGGTGCGGTCGTAGATGATGAGACACGACGGGACGAGAGTTTTGTAGAAGTCCCGGAAGGTCTTTATTTCGTTGTTGATCTGTCCCCCGGCGCAAATATCTCCGTCCCCCGAGAAGAACTTTTTTACCAGAGGGACGGTGGTCTCGACGCGGCGTTTATACACCGTGCCGTACGCCTTCCTCTTCAGCTCGAGGTAAACGGGAGATCCCTCCGTCGCGAGACCGTACGACCTCAGCCTGATCTTTTCCTTGAAAAGCGGCTTTTCCATGCTCGTGCGTATCAGCTGGTAGCTCGGCGTGTCGTAGTAAAGGGATGCGATCGACGTTTTCCCGTACTGATCGACCTCCATGTGACCGCGGAGCCCCTCGCGCAGGAAGTCCGCCTGTTCCGCGTCGAGCAGATATTTCATCTCGATCCGCTGCATGACCGTGATCGCCATTATATCACCTCCGTCATATCGTGATGCGGAGCGTGAACACTCCGTCCGCGACCCGCGCCGACGCCCGTCCGTTGAGCGCTTTTACCGTTTCCTTGACGTAGGACAGTCCGAGCCCCGCGCCGCCCTCCTTGGCGTTTTCAAGCACGGTGAAGTGGTCGAATACCTGATCTGCCGGTCCGTCGGGAAGGGACGTGTCGTTCTGCGTCTCAAGCAGGACCGCGCCGTTCTCGTTATTCAGCCTGAAAGACGCCCGCGTCAGAGAGTATTCCAGCGCGTTGTCGATTATTTCGTCGATCATTCTTTTTATCCCTTCCGGATCCGCGGAGAGCGTGACGCCCGGCGCGACGTCCGCCGTAACGGTGAGACCGAGCGAGGCGAATTCGTCCGCTTTCCGGTCAAGAGCCGCACACAGGAATTCCGATACCGGGATCTCTTCGGGCTTCATGTCCTCACCGTCAAATATCCCCACCGTTCCGAGCTTGTCCACGAGATCGTTCAGCTTGCCGAGCTGGCGGCGGGTGGAGCGCGTCTGATCGTCCGGACCGTACCGCCGCTCGGACAGCTCCGTGTTGCCGCCGATGATGGTAAGAGGAAGACGGAACTCCCGGTTCACGCTTTTTATGAAGTTCCTTTGCTTTCTGTCCGTCTCTTCAATGGGGGCGTAGATCTTTCTTCCGATGAACCGGAGCACGAACCAGCCTATCAGCAGGCACAGCGCCTCGCCCACGGCGGAGATTATCAGGATCCGGAAGGACGGAAGCAGCTCGCGCCCCTGATCTATGACGGTCACGTAGGTCGCGTCCTTGGCCTTATATACCCGGTAGCGGTACGTTCCTCTCGTCCAGCCCGTCTTCTGTTCCGCGAGCCCGGACGCCCATTCCACGGCTTCGCTTTCCGTCACTGCTGAAATATGAAAGGCGACGATATCCGCATTTTCGCCGTTTTCGGGGAAAGCGACAGTAAAGTATCTCACGGACGCGATCATCTCCGGCGAGCCGGGACCCATCGGTCCGATCCTGAAATCCTTGTCCTCCGGCTGAGACTGATCCTCGTCCGGGGCTTTTTCATTACGTTCAAACGATCCGCGGCGATCCGCGATCATCTGAGTGATCTGATCGGCGTCGCCCGCCGCCATCGTAAAGTTAACTCCGTTTATGACCGAAAGGAGCACGGTCAGCAGGACGAAGATAACGAGGAGAGCGTATAGTCTGAATTTCTTCTCGGCTTTATTCATCTCGTGTCACCAGTTCAAACCCTTTCTTCTGCCGGTATTTGATCGTCATCTCTGATCCGACCCCGGCGAGCTTCGCGTTGAGGGCGCTGATACACGCGCCGTCGCCGGTCGTCACAGGCGCGCCGGTCAGAAGAGAGTGAAGGACGTCTATCTCTTTCGCCGTCAGCCGGGGACCGCCCGTGATTCTGAACCCCGGGACGTTGATCTCGTGTCTGCCCACCATCATCCGTTCTCCCGACGATGCTTTGCCGAGCACGTCCTTTATGACGTCTCGCATCATATCCGGAGAGAACGGATAGGAAATATAGGCGTTCGGGAGAGGGCTTTCCGTCAGCCTGCTGACCCGTATGATCTCGTCGGTCAGCACGATGACCGGCGTTTTTCTCTCATGAACGCGTTCGATGAGCTTTTTGTACCCGATCCGCGGGATATCGCGGTCAAGGATGACGAGGTCAAATTCTTCGCTTGAAAGGAGCGAGGAAACCTGAGCCCCGTCAAACGCCGTGACGGTCTCTCCGAAATCGCTTTCAAGAATTATTTTGTAGCATTCGAGCAGGTCTCTGTCCGGCGCTGCAAACAGGATCCTCATGGCATGTCTCCCTTTCCTGCCCCGTCAGGACGAGACCGTCGCGTCGCTGTAGCAGGACGTGCTGCCGTAGGCGTAAGCGTTGGTGAAGGAGTATTCCACTCCGCCCACCGTTACCGTGTGGCTTCCTGAGGAATTAAGGGAGAGCGGGAACGATCTGACGTCGCCGCCGGTCACGACTCTGCCGTATCCGAGCACGATCAACGTGCCGCCTGACACGGACACGGAGCCTTCGGCGTCGATGGCGGCAGCCATCTGGCTGTTCGGTCCTCTTGTTATCACGACCCCGCCGGTCTGCGAATAATACCCGTTGCTGTCAATGCCGTCGGTGTCGCCGTTCGGCGAGACAGTCACGTCGAGGTACCCGCCCGTGACGTTGACCGTCGGCGTCGAGTATCCGCCGCACGCGTTTATACCGTCGTCATTCGCCGACAAGTACGACTGCCCGCCGGAGATGTTTATGACGTTGGCCTCAAGTCCCTCGTACGCGCTGTCGATGTTTACCGTGCCTCCGGAGATGTTCAGTACGTTGTCCGCGTGGATCCCGTCGGCGCCGGACACCGTCTGCTGTCCGCCCCATCCGCCGGGTCCGCCGCCGGGTCCGCCGCCGGGTCCGCCGCCCGGGCCCTGACGTCCGCCCGCGGTCTTGTTTTCGGGAGAATACACGCTGGCGGTGACTGTGCCGCCGGAAATGTTTATGGTCCCCTGTCCCGTGGAGCCGTCTTCAAACGACGCTCCGTAGTCAGCGTGCAGACCGTCGTCGTAGGTCTGCAGGGTAACTGCGCCGTCCCTGACGTTCAGCTCGTTCTGTACCTTGATCCCTTTATAGGACGTCGTCGCCGCGTCCTCGGCGGTGTATCCGCTGTACGATCCCGTGTAGACCGTGACCGTCGCGGAGCCTCCGTCCTCTCCCGTGATCATCTCAAAGTTGTGCGCCGCCTGGAAGCCGTCTCCCGCGGCGTAGACCGTGACGTTACCGCCGGAGAGGGTAATATCGCCTCTTGTGACGCCGTTTTTGCTCACGTCGGTGTTTTCGGTTTTCACTCCGTCTCCGTTCGTGGATATCGCCGCCACGGTCCCGCTTGTGACGGTGATCGAATCGTTGCCTTTGATCGCGTTGTTGTATGAGGTGACCTTCAGGGAAAGATTCTGGATCTTCAGGTCCTTCGTCGTGTGGATACCGTTGTTGTATCCCCCGTTCACCACCAGGGTGCCGTTCCCCTTGATCTTCAGGTCGCATTTGGCGTATATCGCGCCCTCGCCCTGACTTTCGTCGTCTGCCGTTTTCACGGCGCGTGTGTCGTTTATGACGTTCTCCGTGTCTTTCTTCGCGGAGATCTCGACCTTGCCCGCCGACGTGATCTTGATCGGAGAGTCGCTCCCGCAGGTCACCGTCGCTCCGGAGAGCTCGATCACGACCTCGTCTTCTTCTCCGGCTTCGACCAGGATCTGTCCTTCAAGGAGTCCGGTCGCGGTGTAAGTTCCGGCGGAGGAGATCGTGTAAACGTCTCCCGAACTCGTGAAAGTCCCGTCCTCCGAGGTCATCTTAAAGTCGCCGGTCGCTTCCTCGGCTGTGACTTCCCGGTCGAGTGCTGCAGTCGGGACGTCGCCTGTCGTATCCCGGGCGACCGTGTCGACCTCTCCGCCTGTCGTACCCTGAGTCACCCCGCACCCGACAAGCGAGACCGCCAGCACGAGGGCGGCTGTGACAGCAATTATCTTTTTCATAAAAGAAATCCTCCTCTCTGTTGTTGGCAACAGTATAAAGGAGGAGGATTGAAGAAAGATTGAAGATTTTTAATTTTTTTTGATCGGGAGCGATATGGTGAAGATCGCCTTTCCTTCCTTATATTCCGCGTGGATCTGTCCGCCGTGGGATACCGTCGCCGCCTTGGCGATGGAAAGCCCGAGTCCGTAGTGGGAATCGCTCCCGCTGCGGGATTCGTCCGCCCGGTAAAACCGCTCAAACATGTGCGAGAGCCCGTCTGCGCTCATTTTTTTCGCTTCATTTGCGACTGTCATTACCGCATGATGTTTTTCCTTCCGGAGCGAGAAAGCAATTTTTTCGCCTGTGCCGTGAGAGAGCGCGTTGTCAAGCAGTACGGATACCAGCTGCCGGAGCTGATTCGGATTTCCGTAGACGGCGATCCCCTGCTCGACGTCGTATTCGATCTGTTTTCCTTTTTCGTATGCGAGGGTTTCGAACGGGAGGATCTCGCCCCGGACAAGCTTTGAAAAGTCGACGGTCTCCTTCGGAAGATCTCCGTTTTCGGCGGCGGAGAGGGTCAGAAGCTGCTTCACGAGATCGGACATGCGCTCGTTTTCGTAATCGATGTTCGAGAGCCATTCGTTTTCGCCGACCTGCCTTCTCAGCAGCTCGCTGTTGGCGGAGATGACCGCGATGGGCGTTTTGAGCTCATGACCGGCGTCAGATACGAACCGTTTTTGTCGTTTGTCGTTTTCTTCCAGCGGCCGCACGATTTGCCGGGCGATGAAGATGGAGATCACAAAGAGTGTGACCGTGGCGGTCGATCCTATGATCAGCATCTGCCGGAACAGCCTCGTCTGGTTGTGGTCGTTCAGCGTTCCGTCGATCATGGCGACGAGGGTATAGCCCTCGCGTTCCTCGACGAGGTACGTCATATTGCCGACCTTGCCGCTGCTCCTGCCTTTTTTCAGGATCGATTCCGCCGTGCCGATCAGCGACTCCTCGCTTTGGAGGTCATTGTTGCCGTTGTTCACCGCAAGGACCTCGCCGTCCTCCGAAAAGGCGACGGAGTAGAATGTGGAGAGCCTGAACTCGGGTTCGACGCCGCGGGGTCTGCCGTCCCGTCCGTCTCGCGGGTCATCCATATCGTCGGGTCTGAAATCCGGAGCTCCGTCGGGTCTCGCCTCTCCTTCCTGAGGAGGCGCCTGTTCCTCAAGGGAAAATCTTTCGGCAAATGTCTTTAACATCTCGCGGCTCTCCCGGTCCAGCGCCAGCCTGTTTGACACGTAGATGGTGGTCAGAGTGACAACCATCAGCGCGAGGAGGGAGAATACTACCGCAAATACGATCCTTTTTCTTGTCTTATTGAACATCACGTTGCCTCAATTCATATCCTATCCCGCGCAGAGCCTTGATCTCGCAGACGGATTCCACGTATGCGAGCTTTTTTGCGGACGAATGACATATACACTTCAACGTTGTTGTATTCGGAGTCGCTCTCATAGCCCCATATTTTCAGCGCGATCTGCTCGCGGCTGAGGACCTGCCCCTGATTGGAGATCAGATATTCGAGAATGCGGAGCTCTTTTTCCCCCAGCCGGACGCTCTGACCGTTATCGCACTTAAGGACTGCGTTTTTCACGTCAAGGGTCAGGTCGCCGAAGGCGAGCGCGCCGTCGCCGGTCGGAAGATTCCGGCGTCCGAGCGCACGCAGGCGGGCAAGGAGTTCCTTTGTCATAAAGGGCTTGGTCAGATAATCGTCCGCGCCGCTGTCGAGCCCTTCCACCTTGTCGTCGAGCCCGCTTTTTGCGGTGAGCATCAGAATGGGCGTACGGACGCCCTCCGCACGGGCTTTTTTCGCCACGGTGTAACCGTTCATCCCGGGCATCATCACGTCGAGCACGATCAGGTCGTACAGACCTCCCTCGATCTCGAAAAGCGCATCCTCGCCGTTGTCAACGGATGTGACCTCGTATCCCTCCTGACGGAGGATCTCGCAAAGCGCCCTGTTCATCCTCTTTTCATCCTCTGCAAGCAGCACCTTCATTTCCGCACCCCCTTTACGACGTCATTATACGGTCAAACCTTGAAACAAGATTGAAAAAAGACAAATTATTGCAGCCTATTTCATCAAGAGTGTACCACACCTTTTCCTCCCTGTCAATCGGGCTCCGTCAAGTCGCGTCACAGGCTGTGATCCCGCCCCGCGTGACCCGTGAGTCTTGACTGCCGGAATATGATCCGACGTCTTTCGTGTTCCCGTTCCATCCCGTCCTTTTTTTACCGACTGTTAACAAAAGGAGGCTTGATTTTCGGGAGAGTATCATTCATAATGGGAACAGCAACCGGAGCGGGACGCTCCGGAAAACATAAGGAGAAAAGCCAGGAACATGAAAAAGGTTTTATCCGCGCTGATCGCTCTTGCTGCGGTCATCGCCATGCTCGCCGTCCCGCGCGCCGCGGCGGCTGACACGGCGTTTTCCGACGTGCGTGAGAAGGACTGGTTCTGCAGGTACGTCCGGGAGGTGGCGAAAGAGGGGATCATGACCGGAACGGCAAAGGGAGTTTTCTCGCCGAAGAGCAACCTGACCCGCGCCGAGGCGGTGACCATACTGTCACGCCTTTCGGGAGAGGAGTTCCTCGACGGACGTCACGCGGCGCCCGAGTGGGTCGACGTAAAAAGCAGTAAGTGGTACGCGGGTTACATCGGGTGGGCGTCGTCGCGTGGCGTCGTCAGAGGTTATTCGGACGGCACTTTCCTCCCGCAGTCTCCCGTCACGAGGAGCGAGTTCGCCGTGATGACGGCCAGGTTTGCCCGTTACCTCGGCGTCCCTCTTCCTAACGCCGCGAAAATCGAAAAATTCACCGACGGGAACAAGATCCCCTCCTGGGCCGCCGGGGACGCGGAGCTTCTCCGCAGATGCGGTCTTTTCGCCGGCGACAAAAGCGGCAGGTTCACACCGAACGCTCCCATAACCCGTGCGGAGGTGTCCGCCGTGGTCTGCAGGCTGATCGACATCATGAAAAAAGACCCAATGTACGGGAAACTGGGCGATGTGTCGAGGAACTTCGGATCGGCAGACGCCCGCCGGATCCGTGTCGTCGTGGGCGGTCCCGACACTCTTGACGCCGAATCTCTCGGGATCGCCGTCGTCAAGTGCGCTTTCGGACTCGATCCGGAAAAATACGCTTTGAACGTGTCGGAAAACGATCTCGCCGGAGTCCGTGAGAGGCTGTCAGCACCGCAAAGTGCCGACCCGCAGGTGAACGCCGCCTTTGAAATCTCCATCACGAACGTTGAGACCGGCGAGAAGACCGAAGCCGAGACTGTCGGATTCGTCTTTTCGACCCTGCACGATTACGAAAAGGGAGCGAAGCCGACAATTAATTATAAGATCCTGACCGACGACACCTGCGAGATCGTGAGTTTTTCCGATCCTTACAGGTCGGAGACCGTTGTTCTTCCGCCAACCGTCGACGGATTCAGGGTCGTATCGATCGGGGAGGGCGCTTTCTCGGGGAATAAGGATCTTGTTGAGGTCAGGATCCCGGAGGGAGTGGAAAAGATCAACAGCCAGGCGTTCAGCCGGTGTACCTCGCTCCAAAGGGTCTCCATTCCTGATTCGGTGACGAAGATCGGACGGGGCGCCTTCTACTATTGCTCGTCTCTTGAGACGGTGGTCCTGCCCCCCTCCCTCGAGCGAGTGTCCGACTACGCGTTTTACATGTGCCTGAAACTGAGGAACGTGGCTGTCCCCGCCTCTCTGAAGGACGTGGGAGCATTCGCGTTCAACCACACGGCGGTGGTCTCCTTCCCGTTCCCGGCGGGGTTTCGGCGTATCGGCGACTATTCCTTTGAGGGGACTGCGCTGGTCTCTGCGAAATTTCCCGAGTCTTTCCGGTATCTCGGCAACTGGGCGTTCCTCGACTGCCGGGGGCTGAAAGAAATATATCTGCCCTCCGGCGTCTCTTTCGTGGGCAACTACGTGACGTACAGATGCGATGCGCCCCCGTCCGTTTCGTTCGGCGGAACCGGGAGCCAATGGAACGCGCTCTCTTTCTGGCGACCTTTTCCCGGCCTCACCGTGAACTTTGAAGGAGGATCGAAATGAAAAGATTTTTCGGAAGATTCATTCTTCTGACCCTCGCCGCGGCGATCCTCGCCGGTCCGGTCCATGCAATCGGCTACCTTGGAGGCGATCCTTACGTTCCGGACTATAAAGTTTTCTCCGTCTCGGATGAGAGAGAAGTCGTTCTCTCGTTCCGCGAGAGGACTGACAGCCCGTACTTTACCGCCACGCCGCCGACTCTGTTTTCCGAATACTCCGAGCCGGAGCGGGTTCTCGCGGAGGGAGATATCTGGGTCGCTCCCGACGGTGACGATTCGGGATCGGGCACCTTTTCCGACCCTTTCGCGACTCTCACAAGGGCGCGTGACGAGATCCGCTCCATAAAGCGATCGGGCGGTCTGCCGGACGGCGGCATGACCGTTGCCGTCAAGGCGGGAAGATATAATGCGACCGGGACGTTCTCTCTGAGCGCCGAGGACAGCGGCACGGCGACGGCTCCCGTGGTCTACACGGCTTACGGCGACGGAGAGGTGATCATAACCGGCAACGTGCTTCTGAACCCTGCCGATTTCAGGGAGCCGTCCGCGGACGTCCTTGCCGCGCTGACTCCGGAAGCCGGGCGGAACGTCCGTGTGATCGATCTTAAAGAATACGGGATCGCGCCCTCCTCCCTTGAACTGAAGAATATCGGCGCGGGGACGAACTCCTCCAACGTCGAGTTTTATCTCGACGGACGTGGATACGAGCTCGCCAGATACCCGAACGGAAACAGATTCGCTCAGACGGAACTGGACGTCACGGATCAGGTCGGAGGGCGCGGATCCGTGTTTATGATGAACGGTGCGGACGCGGAGCACGTCCGCGGCTGGAGGTACGGCGACACGGCACGCGTCCTCGGGATGTTCCGGACGGAGTATTCCGACTCCACGTCTGCGGCGACTGTGGACGACGCGACGGGATTTTTCCGTGTCCCCGATATAAGGGTCGGGTATTCCTCGGCTTCGTACAGGTATTTCTTCTATAACGTCCTCGACGAGCTGGACGAGCCCGGCGAATGGTTCCTTGATCGGGATAACTGCCTCATGTACGTCTATCCGGAACACGAACTTGAGGGGTCGACGCCGGAGATCACAGTTGATTTCTCGTCGGATATGGTCAACGCTTCCGGATGCGAGTGGATCACGCTCCGCGATATTACCTTCGCCGGTACTCGGGGCAGAGGGATCAGGCTCAATTCCGTATCTCATTTTACCGTTGAACGGTGCCGCCTTTACGGCATAGGCGGCACGGCGGTGAGCGGAGGCGGCGACAATATCCTCGTCAGCGGATGCGGGATCGACTACGTGGGCCGCGAGGGAATATCGCTGTCAGGAGGCGACAAGGGGACTCTCACACGGGCGTATATCAAAGCGGACAACAACCGGGTGACCCACTGGGGCAGATACGGGAGAGTCTTCAGCGCGGGGATCGAGATATCCGGTCAGGGCAACACCATAAGCCACAACGAGATCTGCGACGGCACGTCCGTGGCGCTGGGAAGCTCAGGCAACTTGAATTTCATAGAGTATAACCTCGTCCACGACACGACTAACTACGCCTCGGACTGCGGAGCGTTCTACAACGGGTCATCCTGGACGTCCGGCGGTATCGTTCTGAGGTATAACTGTTTTTACAACATCGGCTCCGATCAGGTGAATCCGTCCGCGATCTTCTGGGACGACGGCATGGCGTATCAAACGGCTTACGGGAACCTGTTTGTCGGGATAGCCGCGTCGTCGGCGTCCATCGGCGGCGGATTCGGGACCGTGATGGTGAACAACGTTATCGTCGACACCGGATCCGCTCCGATCTATTACGACAGGCGGCCTCAGGACGGATACAGGAACGGAGCGGACTTCTATACCATCGGCGGCTTCCTCTGGGGGATATATAAGAGCACGCCGTATATGACGGAGAGGTGGATGGAAAGGTTCCCGCTTCTCAGCCAGATAAGCGACGACGAGGGAGACACCGTAGATCCTCACTTCCCGTTCAATCCGGCGTTCAGTCTGTTCGCGGACAACGTGTTGCTGAACTCGGACGGAAAGAACGTGGCGATCAACGCCTCGAGACCAACGTACAGCACGCGCATCGACAACTACGTCGGCACCCTTGACGAGGCGGATGCGGTCTTCGTCGATCCGGACAACGGAGACTACAGGATCCGTGACGACGCCCCCGTGTGGGACGCGCTGTCTGACTTTGAGCCCATACCTTATTATCTCATAGGCAGATATTAAAGAAAAAGAATCCGCAGGTCTCATTCTGAAAGTGAGGCCTGCGGATTATTAATTACATACTGCCTGCCCGTCTCCCGCTGAAACGGACGGTCTCAAGTCTTGTCTCTGAACAGGAACGTCACCACATGCGCTCTCGTGCACACACCGCCCGGGGAAAACTCAGTGTCGGAGATACCCTTTGTGATCCCTTTTTCCACCGCCCACAGAACCGCCTTGAAGTAAAAGCCTGTCGGAGATACGTCGCGGAAGGGGTTTGCCGTCGAGCTCGGAGAGGGACTTCCCCCGGAACGGTGGAGAAAGGTGACGATCTGCCCGCGGGTACAGATCCCGTCGGGGGAGAACTCCGTTTTCGACACGCCTTTCGTGATCCCGTTCTCTACCGCCCACAAGACGGCTTTGTAGCAGTAGCTGCCTGACTTCACGTCGACAAAAGGACAGCTTAAACTCTTTGGCTCGGGTTTTCCCGCGGCGCGCCACAGGAAGGTCACCGCCTGACCTCTCGTGCACCCGTCATCCGGTGAGAAGCGGTTTTCCGTCGTCCCCCTGGTAATGCCGCTCGCGACCGCCCACTTCACCGCGTCGGCGTAAAAGGCGCCGTTCTTCACATCGTCAAAAACCGGGGATGAGGCGCCGGATCCGACCGTATCGTCCGAGAGCAGGTAGGTCACGTGATCCGCAAGACCGGCAGTGACCATCGTCTGATCCATGGCATAGCAGCGGTCGCCGAGTGCGACTCCGTAGAAATCGGTGAAGTCATCGTCCTTCGTCGTCGTACCCGCCATGGCAGAAAGCGTGAACTGCAGGGTCGACCCCACTCCTCCGCCGTTTTTTAGGAATGTGTTCACGGGGATCGACCATTCGATGGTGGAGTATCCGTCGTCGCCGTATGAGATGACGTAATCCACTTCCGCCTCCGGGTCGTATGCGCCCTGAGCGCCCAGCTGACCCCACTGACCTTCGAGATATTCGCCGGTGTCGGTGCGTTTGCCCAGGGCGAAATAGAACTTGGGACTGTCGGGGTTATCCGTCGGGGCGTTAATGTTGTATGCGGTGTTGTGCAGAAAGTCGTCTTCGGTCTTGATCCCGTTCTTCACGTGGAGGAGCTGCTGGATCTTGTGGGGCTTGTTGCGGATCGCGATGTTGATCCCGTGCAGGTCGTCCCATGAGAAATAGAACTCGATGGTCTTGAGCATATCTATCGCCTGGTCCAGGTT
Organism: uncultured Ruminococcus sp.; assembly: GCA_902766115.1. Taxonomy (GTDB): domain Bacteria; phylum Bacillota; class Clostridia; order Oscillospirales; family CAG-272; genus RUG11130. The sequence continues at coordinate 4,600 of CACXCL010000217.1, read as the reverse complement.
GTCTCCGCTGACGAAGGGCATTATGAGAGGCGTTGTCTCCTCGTTCAGGTCTACCGTGAGCCGATCGTATTCTCCCTCGCCTATAATGCCGTCCTTCACGACTTTACCGGGATCGGCGCGCCTGACAGTGACTGTGTTGTCCGGATCCCAGCCAACCCCTGTCGGGGTGTAGCACGCGGCTGCAGAAGAGGGCAGCGCGACAGAGCACGCCAGAATGACGGCGGCGACAACTGCGGAAATAATTCTTTTCATATACCGTTCTCCGTTCCCGCCGGCGCTTACCGCGCCGCGCGTTTTCATTTTCAATGATAACAGGACGGGCAGAAGATTGCAAGTGACAAAATGTTAATAATAAGTGAAAAAAGAGGGAGGCGCCCCGCCGCCGGAAGCGACTGCAGCTTCTTTTTTGTCTGCGAAGCTCTTGACAATGTGAATACGCCGTGATACGATTTATAACGTGAAAAAAGCACGGCACGGACGTTCGGCCGAAACGCGGACATGCTGACCGCGCGGACGGAGGAGCACGGCGGCAGGCTCCGTAAATACCGCCGTATCACGGATCCCGGCCCCGGCATGATCGGGGATTTCAAGTCCCGGCGGAAGGAAGCCGCGTCATTTTATGAATTTGTCATCAAGGAGGACCGCCATGGAAATAAACGGATTTCCTTCCCGGGCGGGGGAAACGACTGCCGGAGACGGCGTAGGCTTTTCCTCCCCGGGTGAGAACGCAGGTCGGCGAAAGGGGGAAACGGGATATGGCGTCACTTCTCATCGCCGTGATCTATCTGGCGTTCGTCAGTCTCGGTCTGCCTGATTCGCTGCTCGGCTCCGGGTGGCCGGAGATGCAGACCTTTTTCGGGGTCCCGTCCTCGTACGCCGGATACGTTTCGATGACGATCTGCTTCATGACGATCATCTCTGCGCTTCTGAGCCCGTATCTTTTGCGGCGTATCGAAACGAAGTGGATAGTCAACGGTTCCATAATCCTCACGGTGATCGGACTGCTCGGCTTTTCGTTCTCCGGCTCATACCGGATGCTGTTTCTGTTCGCGGTGCCCTACGGTCTCGGGGCGGGTTCCATCGACGCGTCGCTGAATCATTACGTCGCGGTGCACTACAATTCGTCTGAGATGAACTTTCTGCACTGCTTTTACGGGATCGGAGCCGTGATCAGCCCGATCATCATGTCGCTCGCCCTGAAATACGCGCGCTGGAATGAGGGGTACAGATGGACCGCGTACATACAGATCGCGATCCTGGCGGTTTGCCTCTTGTCGCTGCCTCTGTGGAAAAACGGAGCGGCGCGCGACGGGGAGGAGCAGGTCAAAAACGCGGGCATCGGCGAGACGCTGAGGGTCCCCGGAGTCGTTCTGACGCTCGCCTCCTTTTTCGCGTACTGCGCCGGCGAAAGCACCTGCTTTTTGTGGACGTCAAGCTATTTCGCCGGAACAAGACAGGGGATGAGTCAGGAACTCGTGGCGGCGTTCGGCTCGCTGATATTCGGAGGACTGGTGCTTGGGCGGCTCATATCCGGCTTTGTCTCGAACAGGCTGGGCGACAGACTGCTCATCAGGATCGGGATAGCCGTCGAGCTCGCCGGTATCGTCCTCGTCGCGCTTCCGCTGAAAGGCTACGCCGTAGCCGCAGCCGGTTTTCTGACCGTCGGTACCGGGATGGGGCCCGTCTACCCTGCCATTCAGCACATGGCGCCTGTCAATTTCGGCAAATAATACAGTGCGGCGGTCATCGGTCTGCAAATGGCGGCGGCGTATATCGGCGCGACTTTCATGCCGACGGTTTTCGGACACGTTCAGCAGGCCGTGGGGATCGGGGTCATGCCGCTGTATCTGACGGTGTTTGCGGTACTGAACCTCGTGTTGATCGAGGCGGCGTATATCAGAATGAGAAAAGGAGAACGCCGTAAAATGAGCGGTACGGGGACCTGAGGGAGCGGGACCGCGAAGTACGCCGCGGAGACGAGCGCCCAACGGAAATGCGTGTGTCCCGGATTGAACTCAAATGACAAAAATCCACAGGGTCCATCTTTTTAAGATGAGGATCCTGCGGATTTTTCATTTTTATATACTTTATATACTTTTTCTGCCGGAGGTGTCCATAGCGGGGCAGGGAAAGACAGTCCCCGTCTTGATGCGACGGTCCCCGTCGAGTCCGTTTCTATTCCCCGATGATCATGATCTGCACAGTCCGCGTTCTCCCCCGGGTCTGATCCCAGTCGATGAAATGGACTCTGCCGAACTCGCCGAGATCTGCGACTCCGTCGTCGATCACCACGGTGACAGACCGTCCGATGATGGACGAGCGCAGGTGCGCGTCGGTGTTGTGACACCCGAAGTTGTCCTCGCCGTGCTCCTCGGCGAAGTCAAGGGCCTTCTGACCCGGATGAAGATACATCCCCTCGTACCTGCAGGTGGGAATCCATTCCTCGAATACGTTGACCAGGTCCTGCTGGAGCGTTTCGAGCCCCGTCATGGACTTGTCGAAGGCGCACTCCTGCGTTATGACAGAGCAGGTGGTGTGGTGGGAATAAACTACGACGATGCCGTTTTGTATCTTCGATTCTGCGACGGCGTCCTTCACCTGATCGGTTATATCGTGAAAGGACACCGCGCGGTGGTTCGATTCCACCTTGAAGCTTTTTTTGAATACCATCTTTATCTCTCCTTTTTCAGGTCGTCCGCGGCTTTCCTCGTGGCGGCTATCATCTCGTCGATCATGGCGAGGGGATCGTCCGCGTTCATGATGCCGGAAGCGGCGCCCGCCGCCTCGCTGCCCGCCATGATGAAATCGTATACCTGTTTTCCGCTCGTGATCCCGGCCGCCTGCTCCACCAGGATGTCGGGATAGATCTCTTTTATGACTCTGATGGAGTCTTTTACGTAATCCATGGGCGAGACGCCGTTGCCGCCGCCTATTATGGCGGAGGGCTCGGGATTGATTATATCGGGATGGAGCTGGGCGATGGCCTTCGCCTCCTCCAGCGTGTCGGCGCAGGCGAAAACCAGGAAGTCCAGCTCGCGCGCCCTGTCGATGGTCTTCTTCATCTGCGGCAGGGACATTGGCTTCTCGCAGTGGTTTATGACCACGCCCTGCGCTCCTGCGGCCTTGAGTCCCTCGGGGAGAACGTCAGCCATGCCGCGACCGGGACGGAGCGTGTCCATGTACGGCGCAAGCACGATCAGTCGCTTCGTATTCTCGACCACGCGGCGTATCTCCACCGCGGGGGTGATGAACAGCACGTCGATATCGTACTTTTCCGCCGCCCGGTCCGCCGCCATGGCGTATTCAAGCACCGTGTCGCCGTATATGTAGTTTTTCGTGCCTATTTCAAAATATGGCGTTCTGATATTCGGTTTCATTTTCTCATCCTCCGATTATGACAACGTTGAAGCCCATGATCCTGCCGAAGGCGGCGAGCGCCTTGATATCGGCGCCGTATACCATGGCGGAATGGTGCGTTCCGCCGGCGAGAGAATAATCCTTGAGGAAGTCCGGCAGATCCGTATCCGGAGTCATCCATCCCTGAACTCCCGTGGAGTACGCTCCGGTGTCCGAACCGCAGTCCCGAAGCTCAACCTCGGACAGGATGAGGGAGAAGCCGTCCCCCATCGGGGCGAGATTTACCAGCACCGCGTCGCCGGGTCTGAAGCAGCCGCCCAGCGCCACAGTATCACCGCAGGAGTTGTAGTTGAACTCGTTGTCGTCAAGGGTGGGCGTCCACTGGGAAAGCCTCGGGTTCATCTCGCCCATGTGGCTGAGCAGGATCGTGTTCTCCTCCCAGTCGGGGCAGAACATCTCGCAGAACGTGGTGTCGGGAAAGGCTCTGATGAGAGAAGCGACGAGACCGGCTGTGAGGTTGTCGCCCTCGCCCGCGTAACCCTGTCCGCGCTCCATGACTTTACAGCACTCCACGAAAGGCATCTTCGGCAGACCGGTCGCGTCCGCGTGAAGAAAGTTCACCGTCACGCCGTCGAGACGCTCAGCCTCCATCCATTTGCGGATAGCGAGGCCGGCGCGGACGGACTGCCTGTAGTTCTCCGCGTTTTTGACGCGGACGTTGTAATTCTGCCTGTCGTACGCGATCTCGTTCTCGATCTCCGCGTCCGTCACCCGGGCGAGATACTTTTCGGTATCCGCCGCCGTCATCCTGACGGTTTTGGCGCCTATCCTGCTCTCGTATTCCTCGTCGGAGACCCGGAAGTCGCCCATGCCTTCGAATTCTCCGCCCACCATTCCGATACGGCATTCTCTGAACGTTTTCGCGGCGTAGGCGGCGCGGATGCGTCCGCACAGCTCGTCCAGCACCGGGGAGTTCGAGACGTGACCCACGCAGAGCTCGTAGCGGATCCTGTTCCTCTTTAAGAGATTGCACATATCCTGCACGCCGTGGATGCCGTGGTTGTCCATTATCCGGTCTTCTGTTTCGGCGTACTTTATCAGCTCCTGGTCCGGGGTGGTGTCGAAGACGATTATGGGCGCCTTGAGCGATCTCAGGGCGTCGATGGACTCAAGCGAGGGGGAGTAGGCCAGGTGCTGGGTTATGACAGCGCAGATCTCCGGGTCCGCGTTGAACTTCGCGGCG
>CACXCL010000216.1 GCA_902766115.1 uncultured Ruminococcus sp. | reverse complement strand
TGCGGATAAAAGGACTTGAACCTTCACCGAGTTGCCCCGACTAGAACCTGAATCTAGCGCGTCTGCCAATTCCGCCATATCCGCGTATGTTCCCGTGACGGCGCCTTCCGCTGTCACGGGTGATATTTTACCATACCGCGACGCCTTTGTCAAGTATCGCGTGACATTTTTTTCTCTTCCCCGGAAAGTTAATTCTCAAAGCATGTGCGGCGGCGCGATTTACGGCTGCGCTCACCCCGGGGATTTGCGCCTTTAGGGTCGGACGTGATGGGAAAAGTCGCTTATTTCTGCGCGGCGTCCACGATTTTCGCGAACTTCTCCGGTACCAGAGACGCACCTCCGATGAGTCCGCCGTCCACGTTTTCCTTCGCCAGCAGATCGTCGGCGTTGCCGTCGTTCATGGAACCGCCGTACTGGATCACCGTGCTCTCGGCAACGTTCTCTCCGTACAGCCCCGCTATGACGCGCCGGATCACGCCGCAGACCTCGTCCGCTTGCTCCGGCGTGGCGGTGAGCCCCGTCCCGATGGCCCAGACCGGCTCGTATGCGATGATCACGTTCTTCATTTCCTCGCCGGTGATCCCGCTGAGGTCAAGCTTCGTCTGCATCGACACGATCTCGTCGGTGATTCCCGCCTGCCTTTGCTCCAGCACCTCTCCGAGGCAGATTATGACCTTGAGCCCCGCCGCCAGAGCGGCTTTCGCGCGCCGGTTGACCGTCTCGTCGGTCTCGCCGAAATACTGTCTTCTCTCGCTGTGGCCGACGATGACGTACTCCGCGCCCGCCTCGGTGAGCATATCCGCGGAGATCTCCCCCGTGAACGCGCCCTTTTTCTCAAAATGGACGTTCTGCGCGCCGATCTTCACCGCGGTCCCCTTCGCCGCCCCGACCGCGGGGGCGATATCCACGAAAGGAACGCAGAGGACGATCTCGCATCCGGTTTTGCCCTCGTTCAGTCTCGCGGTCTCTTTCACCGCTTCGACTGCCGCGGAGGGAGTCATGTTCATCTTCCAGTTGCCGGCGATAACCACTTTGCGAACTTCTTTTTTCATTTTGCAGTACCTTCTTTTCCGTATTAATTCCGAAGAAGAACAGGAGACCGCCCGATCTCCTGTTCCGGTGTGATCTTATTCTTTGTCCATGAGGCAGGCGATACCGGGAAGCTCCAGACCCTCAAGGAACTCAAGAGATGCGCCGCCGCCGGTTGAGATGTGGGTCATCTTGTCGGCGTATCCCAGATGCTCGACAGCCGCCGCGGAGTCGCCTCCGCCGATGATGGAGACCGCGCCGGACTCGGCGACAGCCTTTGCGACAGCGCGTGTGCCGGAAGCGAAGGGCTCCCACTCGGAGACGCCCATGGGACCGTTCCAGACGACGGTTCCGGCGCCCTCGATGGACTTGGCGAACAGCTCCTGGGTCTTCTCGCCGATGTCGAGACCCATCCATCCGTCCGGAATGGAGTCGGAGTACATTCTCATGTACGTGGTGTCTTCCTTATACTCGCGGCCGATGATGTTGTCGACGGGGAGCAGGAAGTTGACGTGATTGTCCTTCGCCTTCTGAATGAGGCTCAGCGCCAGCTCCAGCTTGTCCTCCTCGCAGATGGACGTGCCGATGCTTGAGCCGATGGCGCGGAAGAACGTGTACGCCATTCCGCCGCCTATTATGAGCGTGTCGACCTTGTCGATGAGATTGTTGATGACGCCTATCTTGTCGGAGACCTTTGCTCCGCCCAGGATCGCCACAAAGGGACGGGCGGGATCAGCCAGCGCCTTGCCCATGATGGAGATCTCTTTCTGGATCAGATAACCGCATACGGCGGGGAGGTAGTCGGCGACGCCGGCGGTGGAGGCGTGGGCTCTGTGAGCCGTTCCGAACGCGTCGTTCACGAAGATCTCCGCCATGGAGGCGAGCTCTTTTGCGAACGCGGGGTCGTTCTTTTCCTCTTCGGCGTGGAAGCGGACGTTCTCAAGAAGGAGGACGTCGCCTTCCTTCAGCGCGGCGGCCTTGGCTTTGGCGTCGGGTCCTATAACGTCGGCGGCGAGGACAACGGGCTTGCCGAGATGCTCGGACAGCCGCTTTGCCACCGGCGCCAGGGAATATTTCATATTGAACTCACCCTTCGGTCTTCCCATGTGGGAGCAGAGGATGAGCTTCGCATTGTGCTCGATAAGGTATCTGATGGTGGGCAGTGCGCCGATGATTCGGTTCTCGTCGGTGATGACGCCGTCCTTCAGCGGCACGTTGAAGTCGCACCTTACGAGTACTTTTTTGCCGGATACGTCGACGTCCTCGATGGTTTTCTTGTTGTAGGTCATTTTCTGTTCCTTTCTCCGGACGCGCCCCGCGCCCGTTACACTTTTTTACGCATTATCCTTAATATACCATAAAATCAACCGTTTTACAACGGCATTTATGTAAAAAAGGAACATTGAATTCGCGGAAAAAATAGTCTATAATGTTCATAACATATCCGAAAAGACGAAATAACGGGGGTAAAAACATGGGCAAGGCCGGACAAGTGATCAAAAAAGCCGCAAAACGGTACTTTGTGGACGCAATGGGCGCCATGGCCCAGGGTCTGTTCTGCAGCCTTCTTATCGGTACGATAATCAAGACTGTGGGTCAGCTGACGGGAGCGCAGTTCATCGTGGACGTGGGTCAGTTTGCCTTTGATATGGCGGGACCCGCCATGGCTGTCGCCATCGGGTACGCTCTGAAGGCCGACCCGCTGGTGCTGTTCTCCCTCACCGGAGTGGGCTGGGCCGCCAATACCAAGGGCGGGGCGGGAGGACCCCTCGCGGTCCTCATTATCGCCATCGTGGCGGCGGAGCTTGGGCGGCTCGTGTCGAAGAAAACGAAGATCGACATTCTCGTCACCCCGCTTGTCACCGTGTTTTCCGGCGCGGCTTTGTCGGTCCTCATCGCTCCTCCCATCGGTAAGGCGGCGAGCGCCCTCGGAAATCTTATCATGTGGGCGACCGATCTCCAGCCCTTCCTCATGGGTATGATCGTATCGGCGCTGGTCGGGATCGCGCTGACGCTCCCCATTTCCTCCGCGGCCATTTGCGCGGCGCTGGGTCTTACCGGTCTCGCCGGAGGCGCGGCGGTGGCGGGATGCTGCGCGCAGATGGTTGGTTTTGCCGTCATGTCCTTTCGTGAGAACAAATGGGGCGGCCTTATCTCCCAGGGTATCGGCACGTCCATGCTTCAGATGGGCAACATCGTGAAAAATCCCCGTATATGGATACCGCCGATCCTGGCGTCTGCCGTGACCGGACCGATCTCCACCTGCGTGTTCAAGATGCAGATGAACGGCACGCCTGTCTCTGCCGGCATGGGGACCTGCGGCTTCGTGGGGCAGATCGGCGTCATCACCGGATGGTTTACCCCCTCCGAGGCGGCTGTCAAAGCCGGCGCGGCATCCGTTACGCCGGGGTGGTTCGATTGGCTCGGGCTGGCGATGGTCTGCATTGTTCTCCCGGCGATCCTCACCTGGGCGATAGGACTCCTGCTCAGAAGGATCGGCTGGATCAAAAAGGACGATCTCAAACTTCCCGGAATGTGATAAAACCGAATAAATCCCCGATTACTGGGAAAACCTCCGGTAGTGAAATCTATCGGAGGTTTTTGTATGAAAAGATTACTTATTTCTGCCTTATCGGTCATGACGGCTTTCGTGTCTTTGAGTTTTCTCCCGGTTCGCGGCGAGGAAGCCGTTTACCGGGACCTGATCAGGTTCCACGTCGTCGCCGCGTCCGACGGGGAAGAGGACCAACGACTGAAACTGCTTGTCAGGGACAAAACGCTCCAACTTCTTGAAGAACGCCTCGAGGGGGTCAAAGACCGGAAAAAGGCGGAGGAGATCATCTCCTCCGCGATCCCGGAGATCGAGGACGCCGCAAGGGACGCGCTCCTCGCCGCGGGAGCGGACAGCCCGGTCGAGGCGACGCTGACCCGGGAGGAATACCCCACAAGGTATTACGACGGATTTGTCCTTCCGAAAGGGGAGTACACGTCTCTCCGGGTGGTCTTGGGCGACGGCGCGGGACATAACTGGTGGTGCGTCCTGTTCCCGTCGTTCTGCACCGCCGCCGCGTCCCGGGCTGAGGACGACTATCTTGCCGCCGGATTCTCGGATGAGCAGTTCAACGTCATCCGTCGCGACGCCGCGCCGAAATATAAGGTGCGTTTCAAGATCCTCGAGGTCCTGTCGGACATTTTCGGTTTCAGCTACTGACTTTTCGGGCGGCGGACTTGATATCTTCGCGGCAAAATGGTAAAATAGAGACGAACAAAACCGATTTGCCGCCGA
>CACXCL010000215.1 GCA_902766115.1 uncultured Ruminococcus sp. | reverse complement strand
CCATTGTATCACGACGCTTTTAAATAACGGAAAGCTGAAACTTCCACCGGAGGAACAGAAAAAGTCCCTTATGACGCTAATTTATCCTCAATAATTTCAATGAGGCGGGGATCACTCCCCGCCTCTGTTTTATCCCTTTTTCTCTTTTATCATCTCTCTCAGGCACGCCAGCGCGTCGCTGAGGCCGCCGGTCCTGTCGATGAGACCGCATCTCACCGCCTCGTCGCCGTCGATTATCGAGCCCACGTCCGTAGCGATCTGATCCGTCCGCATCAGCATGGCCCGCAGGTCCTCCTCGCTCACGCCGGAGTGACCGACGATGAACTTCACGATCCTGTCCTGCATCCGCTCGAAGTAATAATAGGTCTGCGGCACGCCTATGAGCGTTCCGCTCATCCGCACCGGGTGGACCGTCATGGTCGCCGACGGCACGATGAACGACTTTGACGCCGACACCGCCAGCGGCACGCCGATACTGTGCCCGCCGCCCAGTACCAGAGACACCGTGGGCTTCGTCATGCTGGCGATCATCTCCGCGATGGCGAGACCCGCCTCCACGTCGCCTCCCATGGTATTGAGCACGATGAGCATCCCGTCGATCTCGTCGCTTTCCTCGATGGAGACAAGCAGCGGGATGATGTGCTCGTATTTCGTCGCCTTCTGCCCCTCGCCCAAGAGATAATGCCCCTCGATCTGCCCGATTATCGTCAGACAGTGCACCGTGCACTCGTCGTTTTTCGAGATAACGCTCCCGCTTTTGAATATATATTCAAGTTCCTCGTTCGCCGTTCCGTCCTGCTTCTTGTTTTCCGCGCCCGTTCCGTTTTCTTCCATGTCCGCCTCCGTCGTTTTTTATAGTTATCCCGCGCGGGGCGCATTTTATTCCGGGGACTTGATTCCGGGGCGGAAAAATAGTATAATAGTGACCGATAATTCCACAAAGCGGAGATTTAACGGTGATTTTTGAGAAATACATCCTGCCCGGGATCATGCTCGACACGTTCCGGGACGTGACTCCGGAGTTCCTCGCCGAACGGGGAATAAAAAATCTTATCTGCGATATAGACAACACCCTCGTCACCTATGACGATCCCGTGCCGACGCCGGATGTGTCGGACTGGTTCGGAAAAATGGCGGCGGCGGGGGTGAAGATCGCCTTCGTGTCGAACAACGACCGGGAGCGGGTCGATCTCTTCAACCGGGATCTCGGATTCGTCTCCTACGCCAAGGCGGGCAAGCCGAAAACGAAATATATCGCGGCGGCCATGCGCGACATGGGCGCGTCGGCGGCTGACACCGCGCTCCTGGGGGACCAGCTTCTCACCGACGCGGCGGCGGGGGCGAGAGCGGGACTCTTTTCCATCATCGTACCGCCGATAAAGGACAAAAAAAGCCTCTTTTTCAGATTCAAGAGGTGGCTCGAGAGGCCGTATATCAAAAAATACAACAAGCTTCACGCAAGCGACAGATAACGGAGGATAACATGGCTGTCTACGACAAAAGATACGAAAAACTGAGAGATTACATGAGGGAGAACGGACTCGACGGAGTGTACGTCACGTCCGAAGAGAACTACCTCTACCTCAGCGGGTACCACAATCCCGACGGGTTCATGGTGGTGACGGAGGACAGGTCCTTCGTCTTCGCCGATTTCAGATATTTCGAGGCGGCGAAGGAGAAGGCGTTCCCCTGCTGCACCGTGCTGGAGCAGGTGGGCGGCTGCCTCCGGGAACAGCTCGCCGAATCGGGTATCAAGACCCTCGGCTTCGAGGACCGTCACCTGACGGTCAGCGATCATAAAGAGCTGTCGAAGATCGGCGGCGAGCTTGGGATCACCCTCCGGGGGATCGGCGACACGCTGACGGAGATCCGCGCGGTGAAGGAACCCGCGGAGATCGACCTCATCGTCAAGGCGCAGCGCATCGCCGAGCGGGCGCTGGACAACCTTATCAAGGTGATAAAATACGACATGACGGAGATCGAGGTGGCCGCGGAGCTTGAGTATTTCATGAAGAAAAACGGCTCCGAGGTGCCGTCCTTCGACACCATCGCGGTGTCGGGCAAGGCGTCGTCGGTGCCTCACGGCGTGCCGCGCAACGTGAAGCTGGAGCGGGGTTTTCTGACTCTCGATTTCGGCGCCACGGTGGAGGGCTATCACTCCGATATGACGAGAACTCTGGTCATCGGCAAGGCCGACGAGGAAATAAAAAAGGTCTACGACACCGTTCTCCGCGCCCAGACCGCGGCGCATGAGTTCATCCGCGCCGGAGTTACCGGCGATGAGGCGGACAAGGTGGCGCGGGACGTGATCACGGAGGCGGGTTACGGCAAGTGCTTCGGCCACTCCCTCGGCCACGGCGTGGGCCTTCAGATCCACGAGCTGCCGAACCTCTCGCCGAAGATCATCGGGCGGAAGCTCGTCCCCGGGAACCTTATCACCAACGAGCCGGGCGTCTACCTCGAAGGAAAATACGGCTGCCGTATCGAGGACATGGTGTGGATCGGCGACGACGGCCCGGTCAATCTGACGGAATTCACCCACGACATGATAGAAATATAAAAAGAAGGCACTGACGCGGTGCCGTCAGAAAAACGCTTTTTGTTGATT
>CACXCL010000214.1 GCA_902766115.1 uncultured Ruminococcus sp. | reverse complement strand
ACTCTGAAACGGGTTGAGGATCGCCGAATCGAGCAGCCCTTCGTCACGTATCCCGTCCGATCCGCCCGTTTCTTTTATCAGTTGTGCATGCAGCAGAATGATCTGATCCTTCGTCAGTATTTTCATTTTGCCAGAACCTTATATGCTTCTTTGTTTTTGGCAATCAGTTCGTTTGAAACGGCAAGCAGCTCGGCGTCGCTTACCGCCGCATTTCGCTCCGTTTTTTTGATCTCAAAAGGTATTCCGTTATAGTCGACGGCGGATTTAAGAAAAACGGTGATCGCAGAAGACATATTCAAGCCCAGATCCGAAAACAATACCTCCGCTTGTTTTTTCAAATTTTCATCAATTCTGATATTCAAATTCGTCGTTGCCATTTTTTATTCCTCCTTTTACACTTATTATACGCCGATTAATCATTTTTGTCAATACAAAGCAAAGAAATTGTCATTACAATTCTTTCCGGCAAAAGAAAATCGAATATCCATAACTCAAGTCCGTTATGAATACCCGATATGAAAACAAGGCAGGATACGTCCTGCCTTGTTTTCATTTAAATGCTTGGTCTTGTGCCGGATATGAAGTGCCCTGTGGTCCGGGGTTCCCGGTTGAGGCCGCAGGGTATTAAGTTCCTGTTTATCGGGAGCTTCAGGGGGGGTACTTTGCTAATCCAAGTCGTCTCCCGCGTCCTTTTCCGGCGCATACGCGTGGGTGCGGATGTATTCGAGCGCAAGCCTTAGCCCCTCGTCGTTGGCGTGAAGACCGTCGTTCCTCACGAGCTCGGGACGAATGTTCCCGTCGTCGCCCACCAGGACGGAGAAGGTGTCGAGATAATGGAGCCCGCACTCCTCCGCCACCTCCAGGATCCACGCGTTGGCGGCGGTGATGGACGCGTTTGTGATCATCCCCCAGTGGGCGTAGGACGGCGCGATGGGCAGGATCGACTGCAGCAGGATCTCGGTGTCCGGGCTCGCCTCTCTGATCTCGTCGATCAGATGGGCGTATTCCCCCTTGAATTTCGCCTCGTCCCACAGGGCGACGCCGTTGATCCCCACGGTGATGAGTATCATCTTCGGCTTGTGCAGCGCGACGGCCTCGGGGATCGTGCGCTCTACGTTGTCGACGGGATCAAGGATCTGAAATCCCCGCAAAAAGCCGAGGGTCATGGTGCCCTCCGGTCCCGTCCACACCTGCGTGGTGTCGTATCCGCCCGAAAGCAGCCCGTAGAGCTTCAGCCAGTAAAACGGCGAGTCGCACAGGAACGTGATGCCGTCGACGTAGTCCTGACCGGCGTCTTCGGTGCGCGGCAGCAGGGCGGGGGAGTCGTAGTTGACCGGCGTCAGCTCAGGGTGCGCCAGATAGACCTCCTCTCCCGTGCGGTCGACGGAGGGGGCGGTCTGTTCCGGTCCGGTTGTTTCGGGCTGTGTCTGCAAGACGCTTTCCGTAGGCGTTTCTGTCTCCGTTTTCGCGTCGGTCTCCGCGGGAGCGAAGACCTCGACCCTCTCCCCGGCGCCGGCTGACGGCCCCGTCGCCGCGCAGGAGGAAAAAACCAAAATCAGCGCCGCAAGCGCGGCGGAGGATCTCAAAAGACGGGCGGCGGACCGAAAACGGCGTCTCTCGCTCATATTGCGCGCTCCTTTCGCTTAATTGTCGACGAAGATCACTTTATTTCAAGGATGAATTCGATAATGAAAGCGGAGCTCCATGAAAAGTGCTCGCATCCGCAGCCTTTTCTCTCCAGCGAGTCGTAGTTTTCGTAAATATCCGGCAGCAGATCGTAGCACATATCGAGGATGTATTCCTTGATTTCCCTTGCGGTGTCCTTATATCCGTAATCGTACAGGCCACGGACGGCGAAATACGCCACGTTGAGCCAGGTGAGACCTCGCCAGTAGTTCTTGTCGTGGCCCTTGTCGTCATAGGCGACGGACGGCATGCCCGGATAGAATTTCGATCTGTCTCTCGCGTATCCGTTCATCGATCCCGCCCGGTCAGCCGGAGCGATTCCGATAAACAGCGGCATAAAGCTCGCCGGCGAGAGAACGGTGCTGAACTCGCCGGTCAGGCGGTTTCTGTCAACGTATGCGCCGATCTTTTCGTCGTAGAGGTTGTCCTCCACCAGCCTTGCAAGGGACGCCTCTTTTTCTTTCCATTCCGCGGTTTCGAGCCCGAGTATCTCCGCCATCTCCGCCATGGAGCGGTAGTACAGGACCATGTAGCAGTTGAGGTCTATGGGATAAAGCTCGGTGATGGGCCACCTGTCCCATCTGGGGGAGTTGTCCCAGCCGGACTCGAATCGGGGCGCCTCGTAGTCGTCCTTTTCGATATCCCGCTCGGCGGAGTAATAGAACATCTTGCCGTCGTAACGCTCCCTCGTCCAGAACTGCTCGTATCTGACGGAGCGGTCGTAGTTCCTGCGGAGGAAATCCGTATCCCCCGTGCGTTTGAAGACGGTCAGGATCCCCCAGGGGAAGACGGGGGGCTTCGAGGCGTTGTCCGCCAGAAAGCCCCGCAGGGTGATGACGTCCGGGAGCATCCCGTTTTCGCACTGGAATTTTGCGAAGCAGTCTATGGTATTCTGCGCCAGCACGCTGTTGTACCTGGAGACGGTCATCCCGTGGAATACGGAATCCCAGTTCCACAGACCGGGACAGCTGAGCCACGGCGTGATGGCGGGGATATCTCCCCAGGGCATATTCTCCCTGTTCAGGGTGTTCTCGTCCAGGACCTCGTAAGCTCTCGACATGAGGGCGAGATCCCTCTCCGAAAGCGTGTTCTTATACTGACTGAGCCATTCTTCCTTGGTAAGTACGTACATATCGCGGACCTCCTCTTGTTTTGATATATTATATCTCATTTTTTCCGAAAGGTAAAGAGCGGAAATTGAGGCGGAGGCGCGCGGTCGTTTTTTGTGAGTTTGACAGCATTTATACCGATCCCCGGCGCCCCTCCGAAAACAGGATTGACAAATTTTTCGGGGGGGGGTATAATAGGCTACTGCCAGAAGAGCCACCGGGACGGCCAGGGCATCGGAATATTCGACGATCATTCCGTCCGGGACCCGGAGGAAGGACGTCTGACTCTGAAATGGCGCGGGAAGAAGACCGTGGAATTCACGGTGGGCTCGTCCTTTTATTACGACGAAGGGGTGAGGAAATACCTCGGATACGAGCTTTACGCCGTTGACGGCGTGCCCATGATCCCCGTAAGGCTTATCGCGGAGAAGCCGAGGATGACGCTCTCCTTTGACGGAACGGCCGCGGTCGACGTCCATTAGCAGACGCACTCATTCCCCCCTTGCGGAGCAAAAGGGCAGGTTCAAAAACCTGCCCTTTCATATTGGTCTGACGCGTTGCATTCTTGCGCCGCCCGGTCAGCTCACTCGGCGATGAGGTGTACCTTGCAGCTTTCGCCGTCGTTCCACGCCGAGCCGGTCATTTCAAGCCCCGCGTACATCAGCAGCGCGCCGGAATATTTTTCTCCGGTCTCTTCGACTGTATAGATGGCGTCAGAACGGAGGCCCTGCAGCTTCAGATGAAGGAGCGTCTCCTCCTGGCGGCGCATCCGAACCAGCGTCACCAGCGCCTCCCGCTTGTCCCGGGAAACGAATGACCAGGCGCAGACGAAGGCGTTGTCCCAGGGACAGATCAGCCGGTAAAGGTCGCCGTCCCGGATAAGGTCGTAGTACCTGTGATACTCCGCGATCTGCTCCTTTATGATCTCACGGTCGCCGTCGCCGAGCTTGTTGGGGTCGAGCTCGTACCCGAATGTGCCCCAGAGGGCAACGTCGCCCTTGGTGCGGTATCCCGTCCTGTCGCAGGCGGAAACGTGGGCGCCGACGGTGGACGCGGGATAGCACAGCGACGTGCCGAACTGAATATTCAGCCGCTCGATGGGGTCGGTGTTGTCGCTTGCCCATATCTGCGGCGAATAGTAGAGCATTCCGGGGTCGAAGCGTCCGCCGCCGCCGGAGCAGTTCTCGAACAGCAGATCGGGGAACTCACGGGTCAGGCGGTCCTGGAGCTCGTAGGTCCCCAGCACGAAGCGGTGGAAGAACTCGCCGCAGCGGTCCGCGGGAAGCAGGGCGGAGCCCGCCTCGCTGAGGTTGCGGTTGAAATCCCATTTCACGTAGTCGATGGGATAGCAGCCCATGACGGAGAGTATCTGACCGAACACGTTCTCCCGCACGTCCTCACGGGAGACGTCCAGCACGTACTGATGGCGCGCGATGGACGGCGCCCGTCCGGGCACGTGCACGCACCAGTCGGGGTGGGCGCGGTAAAGCTCGCTGTCCGGGGAGATCATCTCCGGCTCGTACCAGATGCCGAATTTCAGCCCCATTCCGTGAACGGTGTCGATAAGGCGTCCCAGATCGAGTTTTTTCCCGTTGACGAACCAGTCTCCGAGGCTGCTTTTGTCGTTGTCGCGCTTGCCGAACCAGCCGTCGTCCATGACCAGCATCTCGATACCCAGCTCTCGCGCCCGCTGGGCAAAGGAGATCAGCTTGTCGGTGTCAAAGTCGAAGAACGCCGCCTCCCAGCTGTTGATAAGCAGAGGGCGTTTTTCTTTTTTCCATCTGCCGCGTATCAGGTGCTCGCCGTAGCAGCGGTGGAAGACGCGGCTCATGCCTCCGAGCCCCTCGGCGGAAAAGACGTGGACAGCCTCGGGGGTGACAAAGCTCTCGCCGGGGGCGAGGGTCCAGCAGAAGTCTGTGGGGTCGATCCCCATGACGACGCGGGTCGTCGCGTTGTGGTCCACCTCGGCTGTTATGGTGAAGTTTCCGCTGTATACCAGGTTGAACCCGTAGACGTCGCCGGAGGTCTCTGTGGCGCCGGTCTCCGCCAGGGCGGCGAAGGGGTTCTGATTGTGGGACGAGGAGCCCCGCTTGCTCCGGATACCCTGCAGCCCGTGGGCGAGAGGCCTGCGCTCGAACTGCCGCTCCTTGGCGTGTCTGCCCCAGAGCGTGATGAGGTCGTATTTCATTGAAGGGAGGTCCACGCAGGAGGACAGCGCGCGCTCAAGCTTCACGGTCCTCTCGCCCCGGTTCGTCAGCCGGACGTGCTTTGATATCACGTCGCAGTCGTCGAATACGGAGTAGAAGAGAACCGCCTCCACGCCGGTGTACGGGTCGCGCATGGTGATCTCCAGCGTTTCGCACTGCCCGTCGCCGTCGGCGTAAAGATGGGGCAGCCCCGGCAGATCGCCCTTGCCCCCGGTCACCCGGTGGGACACGTAACGCAGATCCGTCACGCTGTTACCGTCGGCGCATCTCACGGAGAGGGCGGAGACGCGGAAATCGCCCCGGCCGTTGGTGGGGTACTCCATTGGGGCGGCGTCCACCGAAAAATCGGTGTATTCCGGATCGCTCGGGCTGAACGACGCGCTGGGCAGCCGGTTTGAGAGCGCCCACAGGTCGTCGTCCGGCAGACGGCGTCCGTAGTAAAGGTTAAGCAGAAATCCGCCATCGCGGATGCCGAGCACGTATGATGTGTTCGGCGTGTCGAGCTTTATCGTGCGGATCTGTTCGTTGCAGGTGATCATATATATAATTCTCCTTTTCCTTTTTGGATAACGCAGGGGCGCCTCCGCCGGTTCAGTCCCGGACCCCGCCGAGGGCGGCGTAACCCGTTTTGCGGACGATCTCCTGCCCGGGGGCGGAGAGGACGAACTCTTTCATTTTCTCAACTTCGGGATCCGGATCGCCCTTCCGGGTCACAAGGACCAGATCCACCGTCAGCGGGTAACTGCCGTTCTCGACGTTCTCGGGAGTCGGTTTCACCCCGTCGATCGCCAGGAGCTTCACTCCCTTTTCCTGAGACAGATCTTCAACAAAGTATCTGAACGAGTACCCGAGCGCTCCGCTTTCGTTGGCGTAATCAGCCACCTCCCTGATGACCTCGCCCATCCCGCCGACTTTCTCGTAGGTTTTCGGCTCCTTCAGGGAAACTCTTCCCATGAAATACTCCATCATGGTCTGCGAACCGGAGTTCTGCGGACGCTGGAAGGCGACGATCTTCTCGTTTCTGCCCCCGACTTCCTTCCAGTTTCCGATATCGCCGTGGTAGATCGCCCGGACCTGATCCGACGTCAATCCGTCCACGGGGTTGTCCTCCTCCGCGAAGAATACGAAAGCCTCTTTTCCGATGGGCGTGATCTCGGGCTCCACGCCGCATTCCCTTGCGTAGTTCATCTGATCCGCTGACGGCCGGGCGCCGAAGAACAGGTCCGCCTCTCCCTCCGCCAGCCGTTCGAAGCCCCGGACCGTGTTGGTGAAGGTGACGATCTTCCCGTTGACCGGCGAGTCCGGTTCATTCTTGATGAAGTCCCGCTCGATCTTGTCGATATCTTTATAGACGGCCTTGGCAAAGGAAGAGTAGAGAGGATAGCACGCCTCCGCGCCGTCCAGTACGGGCATTTCGTCCTCGTCTTCTATCATAAACCCGGGATCCGTGTCCGGCGAGACAAGCTTTGAGTTTTTCGCGTAAACGGTGTAGTCGGTAAAATCCGTGGTGGAATAGCCGTTCATATAGTCGAATCCGTGCCCCGCGTATCTGACGGACGGCCTGTGGGCGTAGGACAGAACGCCTGCGACCAGAGCCGCCGCGGCGATCATCAGCGGGATCGCCGCCCATTTGAATTTTATCTCTTTTCTCGCGCAGATCGCACAGGTGGCCGTCGCGACGGCATAGGTTGCGAACACGGTGACGACAAACAGATCGAAGAAGGAGTTCGCAAATATAAACGGGAAACAGACCGGCACAAAGATCTTCCTGACAGCTCCGTAGAAATCGCCCCGGGCGGCGATCATGAGGACTGCGAACACCGCGGTCACGAAGGCAAAGGACCATAAGTTTATCAATGCCGCGGTCTTCATATCGACTTCCATTTTCCTGTGAAGGATCACGTAAACCACGGCAGTCAGCAAAGGCACGACGAGAACGTCAAAAATCCCCATCATCACAAGGATGCCGACGGCGCACCCGACAAACGGGATGAGCGCGTAGTAAATAAACGCTTTTCCCGCAAGACTTATCGCTTTTTTCATGGGTTCCTCCTTTTCCGGCGCGGCGAAAACCACGCCCGTTGTCCGCGTTCATTCTACCATAACGGACGGAATAAGTCAACGAACGCTTCGCGGCCTTTTTCCGGGGCGCGGAGAGAGGCGATATCTGCCCGGTCCCGGCAGCAAGCGGAAAAATCGCCTTTTTTTGCAAAATGCAAGCGCCGCTTTCCTTTTTCATTTACGTTCCCCCGGGACGAAAAACATATTGATTTGCCGCGGAAATTATGGTACGATAGGGTAGAGGCTCATTTTGACTTTAAGGAGACAGATAAAATGGGAGAAAAATTCGTTTACGACAAGTCGAAGCTGCCGAGGCCCGTCCTCGAGGGGCACGACGAATGGATAAAGCTCTACTACAAGGCGTGGGAGCTGGCGTTCCGGAACGTGGAATACCTGGACCGCCCCGGCTGGAAGGACATCATGACCTGTATGCCCGGGGTGGGGATCATCTGGCAGTGGGACTCCTGCGTCATGACGTTCATCACCAACTACTCCAACGGCACGCTGAACGCCTTCAACAACCTGGACGATCTCTACATGCTGCGGCGCGAGTCCGACGGCTTCATGTCCATGGCGTACGTCATCGAGACCGGCGAGCCCGCCTACGGCGAGCGGATCAATCCGCCGCTGATGGCGTGGGCTGAGTGGGAGCACTACAGGATCACCGGCGACGGCTCGCGGCTCGGACGCGTCCTCCCCGCCCTGGAGGGGATCTATTCCTTCATCGAGAACAAAAGGCGGCGCGACACCTGCGATCTGTACTGGTTCGAGGATCCAGGCTCCTCCGGCATGGACAACTCACCCAGGGGCGGCTACTTCGCGCGGCACCTTGACGGCAGCGACGTGTGCCACGTGGACCTCGCTTGCCAGCAGGCGCTCAGCGCCGACCGTCTCGGCAAGATCTGCGATTTCCTGGGGCTTCCCGAAAAGGCGGAGTTCTACAGAAAAGAGAAGGACAGGATCAACGCCCTGATAAACGAATTCCACTGGAGCCATAAGGCGGGATGGTACTTCGACTTCTTCTCCCGGGACGAGAGAGGGCAGAGAGTCAAGCTCATAGGCTCCAAGACCGCGGCGGCGTTCTGGGCGCTGCTGGGCGGCGCGGCGGATCACGAAAAGCGGTCCGTGATGCGGTCGCATATGTTCGACCCCGGCGAGTTTTTCACGAAGATCCCCTTCGCGTCCCTTTCCCGGGACGACCTGAACTACGACCCCGCCGGCGGGTACTGGCTCGGCGGAGTCTGGCCGCCCACAAACTACGCGGCGGTCCGGGGCCTCTGCGAGACCGGCTCCCGCGAGCTTGCCCGGGCGGCGGTTGTCCGGGTGCTGGAGGGCATGGCGGCGGTTATGGAGGATCCCGCGTACGGCGGGATCTGGGAGTGCTACGCACCGGAGGAGTACAGACCTTCCACCACCGAGGACGGCGGTCTCGTCCGTTCGGAATTTGTGGGATGGGGAGGGCTGGCGCCCATAACCATGCTCATCGAGAACGTGATCGGGCTGCACTTCGACGCCCCGTCGGACACCGTGACGTTCAACCTGGACGGCAGGGAAAGGTGCGGACTCGAAAACGTGATCTTCAACGGGAACACTCTCTCCGTCAGGTGCGCGGAGTATCAGTCCTTCCGCGACAAGACCGTTATCGAGACGGAGGCGGAGAAGCCGTTCCGGCTCCGGGTCAACACCAAGTACCTGTGGGATCCCGTCCTCATCGACGTCCCCGCAGGGAAGAGCGTTTTCCGGGTGTGAGAGCGGATGTGACTATGACATAACGAAAGGGGCTGTCGCTTTAAGCGCAGATCGAAAAAGCATGGGTCTTGAATTGATTTGATATGACAAAAATCCGTAGGTTTCAACTTT
>CACXCL010000213.1 GCA_902766115.1 uncultured Ruminococcus sp. | reverse complement strand
CGAAAACGGCGAATTCACGAACACCGTGACCTGGGACGACTTCTACGCTTCCGTTCTCAGAAAAGAGCCGGCGATCCTTATTCTGGCTGAATACGAGATCCCCGACGGCGAGGGGGACCGCACGCCCCGTCTGACTTTTTACTACGTCGTCTTCAGCGGCGAGGACTTCATCGTGTTCTCACGGAAGAGCGACGAAGAAAACGCCGAGTGGTCGGAGAATTATCTTTACCTGCGCCGCTTTGACGACGATCCCGGCGGCGACTCGCGGCCCGGTTCATTTTACCTTTTGACGGACGATCTCGAGGTGACGTGGAAAGAAATCGTCGACAGCATGGTAGGCTCCGACTCATACAACATGATCAAGCATTTTATGATCTACAGCGAGAAAAACGGGTAACGGGGTCGAAAAGTCATACCGTACGGGCAGGCGGGCGTCGGAAATACATATGCCCTCTGACTGCAAACAAAAATATCGCGCTCCCGTGGGAGCGCGATATTTTATATCATGAAGATATCATTCCGCGGAATATTTCGCCGCCGCAACGGGAGATATCTTGCCGGTCACGGTAAAGGTGCCGAGGGTGAGCCCTCCTGCGCGGATGGCGACCTGCTGGCCCTCGTACCAGACCA
Source organism: uncultured Ruminococcus sp. (assembly GCA_902766115.1). Classification (GTDB taxonomy): domain Bacteria; phylum Bacillota; class Clostridia; order Oscillospirales; family CAG-272; genus RUG11130. The sequence continues at coordinate 5,505 of CACXCL010000213.1, read as the reverse complement.
TGGGAGTGGAGAGCTTGATCACTACGTTCTCGCGGACCTCGCCCGGGTAGATCTCCTCGTCGGACATGAAGTCGCCGCCCATGTTGATGAACTCGCCGGTCACGTCGAGGGCGCCTCCGTAGTACTGGAACTTGTTATCCGTGTGGAACGGGCTCCGTCTGGTCTTCGGATCCACAGTCACGGTGCCTACGTAGTAGTCGGTGAGAGAGTTGATCTTGCTGCCCGCCTTGACGATGGCGGCGCCGCGCTTTGTGAGCGGGAGAATCTGATCCTTTTCGTCGTAGGTGCAGATCTGCAGACCGATGTTGTCGCCCTTCTCCGCCTCATCCAGCTGTTTGTGGAACATCTCGATGGACAGAGCCTTCACGCTGACGTCCACGGGTTTGTTGTCGTCGTTCCAGGTACGGATGACGAGATCGTCGTTCGTTTTGACCTTGCCGTTGGCAACGCGGCCGGTCACAACTACACCGCGGTCGGTAATGGTGAAGACGTCTTCCGCGTAGATCAGGAAGTTGTCGTCCAGGGTGTTGACGGGCACCACCTCGGGAGCCACCAGCATGGCTCTCGAAAGGAACGTGACGATCTGACCTCTGGTGCAGGTAGCGTTCGGAGCGAAGGTGTTTGCGGTCATACCGTTGGTGACGCCGTTTTCAACGGCCCACAGCATTGCGTCGTAGTAGAACGCGCCCTCCTTCACGTCGGTGAAGGGATGGGTGGTGACGGTGGCGCGGGGCTCGCCGAGAGCGCGCCACATGAAGGTGACGACCTGGCCTCTGGTGCACCCGGTCGTCGGGCCGAAGTGAGTAGCGTCGATACCGTTGGTAACGCCCGCCTCAACTGCCCAGAGAACGGCGTTGTAGTAGAACGCCTTGGGATCCACGTCGGAGAAGGGGTTGGTCGTGGACTTGGGAGCGGGCTGCCCGAGCGCTCTCCACAGGAACGTGACCACCTGGCCCCTGGTGCAGGTAGCGTTCGGTGAGAAGTGGGTCGCGTCGGTACCGTTGGTGACCTGAGGCTCGTGATTGACCGCCCACTGGACGGGATCCTCGTAGAACTTGCCCGCCTGAACGTCCTCGAAGGGGTTCGATCCCTTGACGATGAAGTTCACGGTGTGGTACTGGATCTCGCCGGCGAAGTCGACGATGCGCCACGTGGCCTTATAAACGCCCGCCTTCTGGGGGGTGGTGTAGACGTGGACGCCTTCCACCTCGCTGTAGGACCAGTCCATCCCCGCCGGGACGGAGCCGGACACCAGGGATACCGATCTGTACTGATCGTCGTTGTCGTCAACGGGGTAGTAGTTGTAACTCTGGCCTACCTCAAAGGTCACGGTCTCCTCTGTGCTGAATTCCTTGACAGGATCCACGATGAACTTGACGGTGTCGCGGATGCGGGTGCCGTCGTAGAGAGTGATGAGGAACGTGGCGACGACGTCGCGGGCAGTATCCGGCGTGCCGTACACGTGCGGCGGAGTCGCTTCGCCAAAGGAGTAATTCATCTCGCCGTGAGGAAGATTTCCGGATTCCTTTTCGAGTCTAAAGTAAAGGTCAGTGTAGACGCCGTCGTCGATCCCTTCTCTGTCAAGGAGATAAACGTCGTTATACTCCATCGCCTTGAGGTGGATGGTCTCGCTTTTCTCGACTATGTTCTTCTTCAGGACCAGGTAATAGAAGTAGACGCGCAGCACTTTGCCGTTGCGGAGGGTGACATCATAGGATTTCGTATAGTACCCTGGCGTCGTCGGAGTACCAATTAAGGTCATCTTCTGAGAAGTGTAGCCAAAAGTCAGTCCGGGAGGGTTGCTGCCGTCGACATGGCTGACGGACGAGATCGTAGATCCGCCCAGGTCAACGTCTGCCTCCAGATCGACCTCCGTCCCCTCCACGAGGTCATAGTACGACACGTTGATCCATTCGTCGTATGCCGACGCGTTGGTGGCGAAGACGGTGAGCATGCCGACCAGCATCACGACTGTGATCAGGAGGGATAAAAACTTGTGTCTTCTTTTCATTTTCTGCTCCTTTCAAAATAAAAAGGTTATTATTCTTGAAGGGCCCCGCCCTCGGAGTACTGTTTTACGAGGTCAGCTTCTTTATGAGGTCCTCCATCAGCACGTCGCGCTCGATATAAAAGACGTATCTCATGGGGTGACTGTCGGGGATGAAACGGTATGTGCTGTCGTAGGTCGGCACCGGCGCGTCGACGATGCGGGACATCATGAACCGGTCGCCGTCGTTCAGCAGCCACGCGATGGCGGTCACGTCCCAGATCACACGGGTCCAGGGCTTTCCGGCGGCGTATCCGTCGGCGGACCGGATGGTGTTCTTCGCCAGATAATCGGCGAGGGGATTTTTCCCCACGAGCCAGTATTCAAGCTCGGGCTTCGACACGGTGAACGCGCTGACCACTCCCGCGCAGGGAAGCTGGACAAAGGGAACACCGCATCCCATCACGACTTTTGCCGCCGCCACGTCCTGGTACATATTGAACTCTCCGTTGTGCGGGAAAGTATGGGCGTTGCCGCCCAGCCAGACCACGACGGTGTTCTCCTTCACGTGATCCGCCATGAGAAGCGCGGAGGCGACGTTGGTTATGGCGCCGATGGCGACGACGTACAGCGGTCTCTCGGGAGAGTAGTCCGCCGACCGTCTCACAAGATCCTCCGCGGCAGGAGAGATCACGGGAGTATTCTCGTCGGGAAGGTATCTGTCGGAACCCCGGTAGGCGTCGACCTTTTCTCCGGCGAGGTCAAGGATGTGGAAGATCTCTTTATAGCTTTTTTCCATCCCGTCGGCGGGACCGCTCGACAGATCGTTGAAGAACGGCGCGGCGTATATGGCGCGCACATCAAGCTTTTCCTTCGAGCGGAGCATGTAGGAGATGGCGAACTGATCGTCGATCTCGTTGAACGCGTCGGTATCAAGAACTACGTCTATCCTTCCTTCGGGAACGGACAGATTTTTCATGTACTGTTTTTCTGTCAAAGCGCGACCTCCGTTTCCTCCGGGTACCCCGGGAAAAAGTATAATTACACAATAAATATAACATATAAACACCCGGAAGTCAACACCGAAATCGTCAAAAAACACAGAAAAAGGGCAGTTAAAAACCGCTCTTTAGTGCAAAAAAAGCCCCCGCCGGAAACGTGGGCTTTAAAACAGGCGATCTAAGTCATGATATGATCGCACGATAGAAACAGCGTTGCCGCAGGCAACTCATAACTCGCCGCAGGCGATCATAACTCATAACTCGCCGCAGGCGATCATAACTGTTTTTTCAGGGTTTTTACCGAAGACACAAGCATTCTGCGAAGTTCAACGCAATTATTTTGAAGTTTATGAAATTCTTCTTCGGAAATGCAATTCGTTTCATAAAAGCACTCTCCGTCATAAAAACTCCTTCTTAGTTTTCAGTTTAGAACTATGATTGTGCGCTTCGCGCACAAGTTATGAGCCCGGCTCACGCCGGGCGTTATGATATGATCGCCTTATAGAATAAGCGTTGCCGCAGGCAACTCATAACTCGCCGTAGGCGATCATAACTCTAAACTCCCCGCAGGCGATCATAACTCTAAACTCGCCGCAGGCGATCATAACTTATCATTGCCTCTTTCAGGCAATGATAACCTTCACGACCTCTCCGGCAATGATAAGTCCTGCCGCGGGCGGCACGAAGGCGCAGCTCCCCGGGGTCTGTCTTCTTCCGGGCGCGGGCTCTTCTCCGATACCGGCGTTCCGGGGGACGAGCGGCTCCTCCCGGGAGTAGACCACTCTCAGATGATCGATCCCCCGTTTCCGCAGCTCGCGCCGCATGACGCGCGCGAGGGGACAGACGGACGTCTTCGATATATCCGCCGCCAGGAGAGCGGACGGATCCGTCTTGTTGCCCGTTCCCATGGAACTTATGAGCGGGACTCCGGCGTCGCGGCAGCGGACGGCAAGCTCGATCTTCCCCGTGACGGTGTCGATGGCGTCCACGACGCAGTCGTAAACGGAAAAATCGAATTCCCCCGAAGTCTCCGGAGTGAAAAACGTCTTGAAGGTCCTCACAGTCGCGTCGGGGTTTATGTCGAGTATCCTCTCCCGGGCGACGTCGACCTTGTACGCGCCCACGGTGCTGTGGAGCGCGATTATCTGCCTGTTGAGATTGGACGGAGCGATCCTGTCGGGATCGACGATATCCAGCGCGCCGACGCCGGACCGCGCCAGCGCCTCGACCGCGTAACCGCCGACGCCTCCGATACCGAACACGGCGACGCGGGATGCGGCGAGCTTTTCCACCGCGCCGGCGCCGAGAAGCATCTCGGTCCTCGATAATTCTTCGCGGGTCATGGGCGCCTCCTCATACTATGATCCCGCCGCCGAGGACCGTGTCTCCGTCGTAGAGAACCACGGACTGGCCGGGGGTGATCGCCCTCTGGGGCATATCGAATGTGACTTTTATCCTTCCCTGTCCGGCAGGTGTGACCGTCGCCCACTGCTCGGGCTGACGGTAGCGGATCTTCGCCCTGACCCGGACCGGTCCTTCTATCCGTTCCACGGAAATGAGATTCACGCTGTCCGCCTCGAGGGTGTCGGTGAACAGATCCACGCTTTTCCCGAGGATCACCCTGTTGTTCGGCACGTCAAGGCGGCAGACGTAGGCGGGCTCGGGCAGCGCAAGGCCGAGGCCCTTGCGCATGCCGACGGTATATCTGATGATCCCCCGGTGCTCACCCATAACGCGCCCGTCGACTCCGACGAACTCGCCCGGCGGGTAGGTCCTGCCGGTGTAACGCTCGATGAACCCGGCGTAGTCGCCGTCCGGGACGAAGCAGATGTCCTGGCTCTCGCGTTTTTCCGCGTTGACGAAGCCGTGGTCGGCTGCGATCCTTCGCACTTCGCTCTTGGTGAGCCCTCCGAGGGGAAATACGGACGCGGCGAGCTGTTCCTGCGTCAGAGACCACAGCACGTAGCTCTGATCTTTCAGGGGGTCCGCCGCTTTTTTCAGAAGGAAACGGCCCGTCGCACGGTCCTTTTCGATCCGGGCGTAATGGCCCGTTACGATCTTTGAGCATCCGAGAGCTCTCGCCCTCTCAAAAAGACGCTCGAACTTCATGTACCTGTTGCAAAGTACGCAGGGATTCGGAGTCTTACCCTCCTCGTAGGCGCGGACGAACCGCTCGATGACCGTCTCCCGGAATTCTTCCGTGAAGTTGAATGTATAGTGAGGCACGCCGATGGAGCGGGCGACGCCGGCGGCGTCCTCCGCGTCGTCGGCGGAGCAGCAGGTACGGCTTCCCTGCTCCGGATCGATATGCTCCGGCAGGAGCTTCATGGTGACTCCCATCACGTCGTATCCGCGGTCGCGCATCAGGAGCGCTGCCACAGCCGAATCGACTCCGCCGCTCATGGCGACAAGGACTTTTTCTTTCATGAGGCGCGCTCTCCTTTCCCCATCCCTCGGATAATAATCGCTCAATAAATAAGCGTTGCCGAAGGCAACTCATAACTCGCCGAAGGCGAT
>CACXCL010000212.1 GCA_902766115.1 uncultured Ruminococcus sp. | reverse complement strand
CTGCCCGCCGTCACGGACGGGATGATCGCCGAGACAGCCCGGGCCTGCGAGTCCTTCATCCGCGAGGACGGCAAGGTGTACGGCTCCAGCGGGGAGTGTTACGACTTCGGCTGGTACAGCGACAAGTTCGACGAGCACAACAAGTGGGGCCAGGGCGCGATCCTGGCGTTCCTGTCGATGGCGGAGCGGTTCTTAACTGAAAATGGAAAATGGAAAATGGAAAATTGAATTATTTGGGAAGAATCGCGGAGCGGACGTTCCTGAATGGAAAATGGAAAATGGAAAATGAAAGGTAAGGAAAAGCCTGCGGTAAGCGGGCTTTTCCTTGACTTTTCGGGCGGGATTTGATAAAATAAAAATGTAATCTTCCCCCATGACGGGATAAAAAAAGGATTTAAAATGAAAAAACTTATTTCTCTTATTCTTGCGGTGATCATGCTCACCGCGGCGCTGGCGAACGCAGTCGCCGCCGAGGAATCTCCGTTCTCCGACGTCAAGGTCAAACGCTGGAGTTACAAGGCGATCAGATTCGCATACGACAACAAGCTTATGGACGGCGTGGGCGGCGGAAAATTCGACCCCGCCGGTACCATGACGAGAGGTATGGTCGTCACAGTTCTGTGGCGCATGGACGACAGTCCGAAGATGGAGTATTCCGACGCTTTTTCCGACGTGAAGGCGGGAAAATACTACACCTCCGCCGTCCTGTGGGCCAGAACGAACAACATCGTGAACGGCGTATCTGAGGGGAAATTCGATCCCGCCGGTAAAATAACCCGCGAGCAGCTCGCCACCATGATGAACAGATACGCCGAGTACAGCGGCTTCGACTACCGCCCGAGCGGCACTCTCGACAAATTCCCGGACGCGGGGAAAGCGCACAGCTACGCGAAAAACGCCCTTCTCTGGGCGACCGCCAAGGGTCTTATCACGGGGGTCAAGTCAGGAGACGCCGATCTGCTCGACCCCCGCGGGATGGCGACGCGCGAGCAGTTCGCCACCATCCTCAAGAGGTTCATCGAGACGGATCTCAGTTTTCCTCTTGAGTGGAACGAACCCGTGCTGAAAAACGAATACACCGAGCCGGACTATCCGCCGGTCGACGACGCCGACGTGTTCGTCGCCGTTGACGGAGACGACGGGAACGAAGGCACTTTTGACGCTCCCGTGGCGACCTTTGCCCGGGCGGCGGAACGCGTCCGCGAGATAAAGGAAACGAAAACAGAGGGCGACATCGTCGTGGCATTCAAGGCGGGCAATTACGGCGCTTTCGTCACGACCCTGACCGAAGAGGACGCCGGCTCGCCGGATCAGAGGATCATATACTGCAAATACGGCGACGGGGACGTGGTCTTCAGCGGCGGCGCGATCTTCGGAGAGGACGATTACGAGGAACTCGACGCTGACGAGGCGTCGATCTTTAGCTCCGCCGCAGTCGACAAAATCAAGAAGGTCAGGGTGGACGGAGTCTCCGATTCCATGAAGATCTACAGCGAGCGGGGAGTCTGCCGCGTCGCCAGGTTCCCGAATATGTTCCCCGACGGGACGGACAATCTGTTCCATGGGGCGGGGTACACGGTGGACGACAACCACATTCACCTGAATCAGGTGTTGTTGAGGAGGTTCAACGCCTATCACACTCTCGAGGGCGTGAAGCTCTACGGCTACCTCACCACCGGCTGGCACAAGGATCTGCTCAGCATAGGCGACGTGGACGTCGAATCCGGGAACGTCTACATCCCGCACCCGGAGGAGGCGATAATGGGCCGCCTCCGCTACCTGCCCGAGTTTGACAGCGCGGCATGGCACGCGTCTGCCATCGTCAACGCCTCCGAGGAACTTGACGCCGAGGACGAGTACTTCCTCGACACGGAACGCGGGGTGATATATTTCTACGACCCGCAAGGCGAGTACGTGATCCCGTCGGAGAACGCCACCGTCCGGCTCAACGGAGCGAGTTACGTGACTCTGCGCGGGCTCTCCTTCGTGGGTTCCGTGGACGCGTCCGTCAGGGCCAGCTACTGCAGCAGCGTCCATATCGACATGTGCTCGTTCAAAGCCACGGCGGGCAACGAGTTCCTGGTGGTGGAGGGGTCCGTCAAGGGAGAGGAGTTCGACTTCCGTCTCACCAATTCGAGCTTCGAGCTGGCGCCGCTCTACGTGGCGAGGATCCATCCCTGGGACGACGGGAAAGACCGGTTTGAAACGCCGACCACCGGGTTCATCGACAACAACTATTTCAGCAAGGTGGGGATCACCCAGGACGGCGGATGCGCGCTGGCGGTGAGAGATTTCGACGACCTTGTGATCTCCCACAACTACTT
>CACXCL010000211.1 GCA_902766115.1 uncultured Ruminococcus sp. | reverse complement strand
CTTTCAGTGCAGGCTTTCTCTTCTAGAAGAGAAAGAGTGCATCGGGGTTTTGCGGATGATGTGACTAACGGTTTTACAATACAATATTAGCATATTTTACTAACAAATCCCCGTCCTTATAATCCTCGGAGACATCCCGTCTGCACGAAAAACGGATGCTCCGTTTTTCCGACGTATTTTACACTGCCACCGCCAACCGGCGGCGGTCGGCTCGCTTCCCCCATCAGGGGAAGCCTTCAACACCCCTGCCTCTGACGCTTGTTTTGCGTAATTCTTTAGTAAAAGAATGAATTGCCGTCTGTGCCGGCGTGAATTGGCTTCGCCATGAATTGCGCCATCCGGCGCATGAATTGACCTCCGCTTTCGCGGAGGTCATGAATTGCCGCTGCGCGGCATGAATATAATCTTCAAATAAGGTCCGGGAAGCTTCTTTGGGGAGAAGCTCCCCCCGATCTTAATTCGCCTTCACGTAATGATGCCTCAGCGTCGCATGGCCGCTCGCGTCTATCTCGATCACTGTGCCGCCGCTCATGTCGGGCTCCCACGAGAAGCCGCTGCCGGTCTTGAGCGAATACACAAATCTCACGCCGCGGTAGCCGACGGAGAAGCAATTCTCGTGATTGTGACCGCACAGCAGAGTCTTCGTGTTGCCGTACTCAAGCACCTTGTCGAAGAAACCGTTGTCGTTTTTGTTAGCCGAAATATCCGTATGCGCCACGCCGAAGGAATCCTCATACCCCGGCGCCCAGCAGCCGACCTGCATGCCGTCGCCCGCCGGAACGGACTTGGGGTCCACCTCCGGCAGCAGCGCCGCCGCCCAGGCTTCTCTGTACGTGTAGCAGGGTATGTGGCATATCACCGTTGACTCCGGCACGCCCATGTCGTTCAGCATCTCGCAGACCTTGCCGTACCATTCGATCTGCTTTTCGGAGAATTCGCCCTGATCGGTCTCGATGCCTCCCTCGTCGTTTATCCACGCCACCTTGCCGCCCGTGTCCATCATGATCAGCGCGTGGACGGGGACGCCCTTTTGCCGCAGGATGACCACGTAGTTGCCGCATCCGAGCTCCGGATCGCCCTTGTCGTACAGGCATCCGCCGCAGGATTCGAGGGTGTCGTTCACGTCGTGGACAAATCTGTTGTATTCCTGATGGTCGTGGTTGCCGAGGATCGGCGCCCAGGGGATGCCGGTGTCCGTCATCAGGCCGCAGAAATATTCCAGCCCTATGATGTGTCCGCCCCACGCCAGGTCGCCGGTGGCGGTAATGAGATCCGGACGTTCCGACTCCACCAGTACGTCGACGGTCTCCCGGAGGATCCTGCCTCCGGAGCCGTCCACGTCTTCGTTGTAAAGCTGCGGGTCTGAGACGTTCAGTATCCTGAAGTTCCCGTCGTCGTTCTTGTCCACGTATTTTACCGGGATCTCGAACTCGCGTCTGAATTCCTTGGCGTCAAAGGCTATCCCGTCGAAGGTCACGTACTCCGCCGCGCCCGATCCGGTGTTCTCCGCGATGACGAGCAGATCCCCTTCGGGGGCGTACGCGTAGAGCGCGCCGCCCTCGTAGTCCACGTAGTACTCGCCCGGGGCGTCCAGGTCCTCGGGCAGGTTCAGGACGGCGAATCTTATATTGACCCGCGTGTAGTCCTCGTCGATCTTGCCTGCCTCATCAAGAACGTAACGGAATCCGCCGAACCACGGATATGACCTCATCTCCGTCGGATCTGCCAGCGTCAGCGTGGAGGTCGCCTCGTCGAAGGAACCGACGTGTACCTTCTCCATGAACTCCTCGTAACTGATATTTCCGTAAAGTATCGCCCCGTCGAGGGATTCGTATTTCCTGATCCGCCTCAGGGCGCGGGGCTCCTTGATCTTCATCTCCGTCTTGCCGGCGGCGTCAGCCGCGGCGTCGAAGAGATTATCGTCGCCGTTCGCGTATCTGTCGGGATACCGGCAGAGATCCAGCGGACCTTCTTCCCCGTAGACTGCGACTGAGATCGCGTCGGCTCCGAAGGGGATCCGGGCGGCAACGTCCGCTTTCCTGATGCTTTCTGACGCCTCCTCATTGAAGAAAGCCTTGTCGGCGCCGGAGACGGCCCCGAGTTCGGACGTCTTTACAGTGAATCCGTCGGTCACGGTCACGTCGCCGTCGCCGTAACAGAGGTACGTCACGGGGCATTCCGCAGTGCCGGAGTCCTCCGCCTCGAGGTCGAAGTCGGAGAGGTAGTACTCTCCGGCCCGGAGGGCGACTCTAATCCCGCCTTTTTCGGCGGTTTTTTCAGCCTCGCGGACGGCGAGGACCGCACGGCCCAGCGTCCGGAACGGGTGCGCGAACGAACCGTCGTTCGTGTCCTTGCCCCGGGTCGAGACGTAGAAATCCGCCTCCGTAAGCGGTGTGCCCGCGGTCTCGGCGTAGGCGTCGAATCTATCGATGATGGCGGCGAACTGCTCACGGGTGGCGTATCCCGCCGGGTCCAGCAGGTCGACGCTCCCCGACTTCACGCCGCCGATGAGGCCGGCGCCAACCGCCCAGGCGAGGGCGTCTTTCGCGTACTTGTGCGCCTTTGACGCGTCCGGGAACCTCGAAAGATCCCCTTCCGCCGTTCTGTCAAGCTCCGCAAACTCCGCGTAGCGGTAGAGGATCGCCGCGAGCTGCTCACGGGTTATTTTTCCGTTCGGGTCGAAGACACCCTCGGAAACTCCGTTGACTATACTGTTATTTTTCGCCCATATCACGGCGTTCGAGTAGTATTTCCCCGACTTCACGTCGGAAAAATCCGCCCTCCACTCCGTCGCGGGACTCCCCTCCTTGCGGTAGAGGACCGTCACCGCCATGGCGCGGGTCATTGTGCCGGCGGG
>CACXCL010000210.1 GCA_902766115.1 uncultured Ruminococcus sp. | reverse complement strand
GATCTTGCCGGACCTCTCCACCGCTTCCACCAGCTCCACCGCCTCCTTCATGTTCTGGCAGGCGGTGACCTCGCTGTAAACGTGGAGTCCCCGATCGAGACACCTGACGGCGAAGGGCGCGTGCTCGTTGCCGTAGTTCGCCAGCACTACCGCGTCCATGTCGTGCTTTATGAAGTCCTCGAAATCCGGATAGAACGTTACGTTCCCGTCCGGGTGCTTCTTTTTCTCTTCCTCCAGGCCCTCGATCCATTTGTCGCAGATGGCGACCACCTCGAATTTGTCCCCGCATGAATCGAGGCTGTAATCTATCAGTCCCGTTCCTCTTTTTACGCCGAGGACTCCGACTCTTACTTTTTCGCTCATTTTTTCACCTCGCGTGATATAAGTTGCGTATCGGACGATACCGTCTGTCCTTAATTATAGCTTTGACGCGCGCCGGTGTCAATTCGTTGAGAAGATTTTTTGCATCAGGGGGACAACTTTTTGAAAAAAGACCTCCCGAACCCATCCCGAAAAGGGGCGGGTGGATTTCCCGCCGTCACGGGCGACCCCGCAGCTCCGCGGATATTGCCGCCGCGCGGTGAGCGTACTCGGGCGGGATCTCCCCGGAGGGATCGAAAACGGCGCTGCCCAGGATCTCTGTGAAGCCGCCCGCCCCGCACGCCTCGCAAAGCTCATATTCCGCGCCCTGAAGCAGAGCGTCCACAGACGTGCGAGACTCTGAATCGTACGCCGATACCCCCGACAGAAGCGCGTCGTACCGCTCCGTGTCCACGTATTTCCCCGACAGGCGATCGTACTCCCGGAGCACGCGCCGCCGCACTGCCCCGAGACCCGCCGCCGGGATCGCCGCCGCCTCTCCGGAAACGGAGTCCGCGTACGCCGGGGCGACGCTGTCGAAGACCGAAGGATAAGGCAGGATCAGAAAATCCGCGCCCGTCGCACGGAGCGCCATGGCGTCCGACGTCCTGCAGAACAGGAAGAGCGCCCGTCCCTCCGCAAACGTCGCCGCGGCGGATCCGGTCTTCGTCCGGCTTTCATCCGACAGGATCCCGGACGCCTTCCTTACCGCCGTTTTCACCGCCTCGGACGGCTCCCCGGCGACGAGCAGTCTGCCTTCCGCCTGCTCGGTGAGCCTCGCACCCGCCGCCCGGACAAAGGCAAGCCCGATGCCGCCGTCCGAGGCGGCGTATCGGTATAGCCCGGTCCCCGTCGGGATCGCCGATGCCGCGGAAATCATGTCGTCGAAGGTCCATGCCGCCCCGGGAGACGGCGCGGTCACGTTGAACGCGCGCGCCGCGTCAAGGTTCATCAGCACGCAGGATACGTCTCCGTACGACCCGGGCGCTATCGCCCCCGCCGCGAGACTCCGCCCCGCGAGGGAGAGCGACTCCGGGAAGCGGGAGAACTCGAGGACCGGACAGTCGTCCTCGCCCGCCGTCGCGCCGGAGCGGAGCAAAGGATATCCCGCCCCGCCGACCGCGCCGATCACAAGACCGTACTTTTCCTCCCCCGCCGCCGCGGAGGCGAGGAACCGGTCCGCCGTCGCGCCGTCTCCCCCGGCGATCTCGGTCTCCGCCGAAACGCCGTACTGCTCGCGCAGCTCCAGATCACGCAGATATTCAGCCCGGGACAGCGACTCCCCGCGCTCGTAGTCTCGCCCCGCCCGCAGCACCGCGAAGACCGTTCCCGGCGGGATCTCCGCCTCCGCGCCGTCTCCTGCCCCCTCCTTTTCGTTTATCAAAACCGTATCCGCGCCCCGTCCGCAGCCCGCGAGACCGAGCAGGACCGCCGCCGCGAAAAAAGCAGCGGTCCGTTTGGAAAAGATCTTCATCCCGCACCTCCGATATATATGGTACCAAGATTATATTCCCTCGCGCCCCGGCCGATGACCCGTATGTTGACCCGGCGCCGCCGATGTGGTAAAATCTATACGGGAATAAACCGGCGCCCGCCGGCGTATCGTATATCAAAAGGAGGTGTGACCGTGACCGTCACGAGATATACTCTCCCCGCGCCGCTGTCGCGACCCGTTACCGTGGCGCTGGCGACAGATCTCCACGGAAGAGACGGCGACGGCGTCGTCCGGGAGATCGGACGCGAGGGTGCGGACCTCATCGCAGTCGCCGGAGACGTGGCGGGAAAGAGCGATCAAGGTCGGAACGGACCTCTGTCGAACTCCGTCAGCTTCCTCAGAAACTGCTCCGCCATCGCGCCGACCTTCCTCTCCCTCGGCAATCACGAGGCAGACCTCTCCCCGGCGGAGCTTGACGCCCTGCTCGGCTCCGGGGCGACGGTCCTCGACAATTCGTTCGTCCGGACGGGCGAGCTGACTGTCGGCGGCCTCACCTCCGGTTACTTCAACGAGCGTCCCGGAAGGCGGCTCAGGGAGACGCCCGCGCCGGACGCGGACTTTGTGCGCCGCCTCTCCCGGGAGAAGGGATTTCGAGTCCTGCTTTGCCACCATCCGGAGTATTACCCCGGTCTCCTGCGCGACGCGGGGATCGATCTGATCCTCTCCGGTCACGCCCACGGAGGTCAGTGGCGCCTCTTCGGACGGGGGCTGTTCGCTCCCGGTCAGGGGATCCTCCCGAGGTACACCTCCGGCGTCCACGACGGCAGGCTCGTGATCTCCCGGGGACTTGCGAACACCCTTTTCCCCGTTCCTCGCCTGTTCAACCCCACGGAGCTGGTCTTCGTCCGTCTCGAGCCGGACGGGAGCTGAAAAAAGGCGTAAAACAGGGCGGAGCGGGCTCCTTGACGCACTTTTTCGCCATTTTTTGTTAACGGATGCGTCCCGCCGCTTTCTGTGTATTTTTTCGTCGAAATCCCACGGGAAATTTTTTATTTTCTCCATTTAGGCAGATGAAAAACTGTCCGCGAACATCCGTTTTTTCACGCCGCGACGGGTTTTCCACAGGCATACATGTTGAAAACATGGAAAACCTGCCCTTATTTTGCAGAGAATCCCGATTTTGTTCCGGAGTTTTCCACATGCTTGTGGAAAGTAATGTGGAAAACAAACCGACCTCGTTTTGCTTTTTTCCAAAGTCGGCTCGGAACGACGTTTTTGTCTATTTTCCACTAATAAAAACTCAAATAAGAACGAGAATGCGGTTTTATGTTAATAAATTGTGAACCGGATATACGGCTACGGCAGAAAGGGGGCGCATGAGCAGTGAAGGACGTCAAAACGGCGCTGTATTACGCCTCGATCGCGTATATCCTGCTCCTCTCGGCGCTGTTCCTGACCGGGCGCGTCGGGTCCGGCGACCCCGGGCGGGAAAAGCGCGGGACGCGGGCGGCGGCCGCGGCGGGACGCGGAGTCCTGCTTTTGCTGTGGGCGGGCGCGGCGCTTTACGTCACGGTGCTGTCCCGTCTGGGGCGGGACTTGCCGGGCAGGTTCATTTTCTCGTCCGGCGAGACCATGCGGTCTTACGCCGAGGGGAGGATCAATCTCGATCCGTTCCGTACGGTGCGTAACATGATCCGCGGCACAAGGGCGGGCACGTTTTCCCCGGCGGCGGCCGCGCTGAACATCGCGGGAAATCTGATCCTGTTCTGCCCCGTGGCGGGGTTCGTCCGGAGCTTCTCGCGGCGCGGGCGGATACTGCTGACGTTTTTGTGGTCCCTTATCGGCTCGCTGGCGGTGGAGGCGACTCAGTTGCTCCTGACGGCGGGATCGTTTGACGTAGACGACGTGATCCTGAACGCCGGGGGCGCGGTCCTGTTCGCCCTGATACTCGCCGCGGCGCGGGGGGGCGGGGAGAAGGAAAAAAATTAAATAAAACAGAAACTTCTGTAATATCGCTATTGATTTTTCCGCCCTGATGTGATAGAATAATGCGTACGGAGGCGTAGCTCAGTTGGTCAGAGCGTTCGGTTCACATCCGAGAGGTCATGGGTTCGAACCCCCTCGTCTC
>CACXCL010000209.1 GCA_902766115.1 uncultured Ruminococcus sp. | reverse complement strand
TGAGCGGATCGTGGACTGGGGCGTGATGGACTTGACCGCGTATTCCACCGCCTCCCGCGCCACGGTGAGGATGGTCCCCTCGGTGGGCGTCATGACGGAGGTGTACGCCTGCTGTACTCCCATCTCAAGCGCACGTCCCAGGGTCTCGGGATCCGCCTGATCAGCCCCTTCGAACCCCTTGGCGATGCCGTCGAACAGCTGGGACAGGATCACTCCCGAATTCCCTCTCGCGCCGAGCAGCATCCCGTGGGAGAACGCGCGCATCACCTCAGCCAGATTGTCGGTGTCGAGGCTTTCGAGGGCGGCAAGTCCGCTCTCGATGGTCATACGCATATTGTCGCCGGTGTCGCCGTCCGGCACCGGGAACACGTTGAGTTTGTTTACCTTGTCGGCGTTGGACCGGAGCCGGGCCGCGCCTCCGAAGGCCATCTTCGACATGAGCCAGCCGCCGAGATACTTCAGATCGTACGGCTTCCTTTTTCCTTCCTTCGGTTTATCCTTCTTGACTTCCATCCTGACGGTTTTCCTCGGCTCCTTCTTCGGAGCCTTCCTGTCAAGCTCGGATTGCTTTTTCTTTGGAGTGAACATTGGGCTGTGCCTCCTTTGTTCGGATTTCATCCGTTATGGCGGGGATACTATCTTTCACGTCCCACGAAGAACAGGGCGAGAGTGCCGGGTCCGGAGTGGGCTCCGATCACGGTGCCGGTGTACTGGACCAGTTTTATCTTCGCTCCGAACCGCTTTTCAAGCATATCGGAAAGCTCGTCGACGTCCTTTTGGCAGTCTCCGTTGCAGATCATCACCGTGCCGCCCTCCGGGTCCAGCGCCAGCTCGCCGTATTTGTCTGCGATGGCGGAAAGGGAACTCCTTCTTCCGCGGACCTTCGAGATGTTGATCAGGTGACCGTCATTGTCCACGTGGAGCACGGGCTTGATGCCCAGCGCGTTGCCGAAGAACGCCGACGCCGCGCTGATGCGTCCGCCTCTTTTGAGGTAGACCAGGTCGTCCACAGTGAACCAGTGGCAGATGTGGAGCTTTGTGTCCTCGGCGAACTGAGCCGCCTCCTCGATGGTGGCGCCCTCCTTCTTCTTTTCGACCGTCAGGTACAGAAGAAGACCGAATCCGGTGGACGCGGCGAGGGAGTCGACGGTGAGTATCTTCGCCTCAGGGTACTTCTCCCGCAGCTGCTCCGCGGCGATGCGGCCGGAGTTGTACGTGGTGCTCAATCCCGAGGAGAAACCGATGTACAGAAGGTCGTATCCCTCCTTCAGCACTTCCTCGAACGCCTCGGTGAAGGCCTCCACGTTTACGGCGGCGGTCTTCGCCACCTCGCCGGAGCGCATCCTGTCGTAAAACTCCCTGAACGGGACGGCCCCGTCCACGTATTCCCTGTCGTCCCCGTCGAAGCGGAAGGTCAAGGGCTTGACGCGCACGCCCCACTCCGCCAGAATATCCGGCGTAACGTCGCAGCCGGAATCGGTATATATTACATAGTCTCTCATTTTTTTCTCCTCATTAAGTGATCTTTCGCCGCCCGGCATTCGCCGGACGTACCCTATATTTTACCATTATAGTATGAACAAATCAACCTTTTTTTGATATTCTCCCGGAACGGTGACGGAAAAACGGCGGGGCAAAAGAGGAAAAAATCGGCGCTCGCGGTTGATTTGACGGCGAAAGAATGGTAAAATAGATGAATAAAGATACATAAGCCGCGCCGCGGACGAAAAACGGCGCGGGGAACGGAGAGGATCATGAAGATCGCCGATATCATGAAGAGGAATGTCCCTTCCCTTTCCTTTGAAATATTCCCCCCGAAGAGCACCACGGCCCTGTCCGACGTGAAGGACGCCGCGAGGCGGATCGCCGCCCTCGGCCCGTCGTTCATGAGCGTGACCTACGGTGCGGGCGGCACCACCGCGGATCTCACCGTGGAGCTTGCCGACGCGGTGCAGAACGAGTTTCACGTCACGTCTCTGGCACACATGACCTGCCGCACGGCGACCCGGGAGTCGGTCCTCCGCCAGCTGGACGGTCTGAGGAGGCGGGGGATCGAGAACGTGCTCGCCCTGCGCGGCGACGCGCCGGCTGACGGCTCCGCCGGCGAAGGGGAGTTCAGGTACGCCTCGGAACTGGCGGAGGTGATCTCGGATTACGGCGGATTCTGCGTAGGCGGCGCGTGCTATCCGGAGGGTCATCCGGAGTCGACCTCCCAGCGTGAGGACATCCTCAACCTGAAAAAAAAGACCGACGCCGGATGCTCTTTTCTCACCACCCAGATGTTCTTCGACAACAATATCCTTTACAACTTCATGTACAAGCTACGCGAGGCGGGGATAACCGTCCCTGTCATCGCGGGGATAATGCCCGTGACCAACGGCAGGCAGATAAAGCGGATATGCGCCATCAGCGGGTCGGTACTGCCGCCGCGGTTCATCCGTATCGTGGACCGGTACGCCGACAACCCCGCCGCCATGGCTCAGGCGGGCGTGGCGTACGCCACGGAGCAGATCGTGGACCTGTTCGCCAACGGTGTGAACGGAGTCCACGTCTATTCCATGAACAAGCCGGAAGTGGCGGCGAAGATCGCGGAGAATATCGGCGAGATCATAAAGATCCGGGAGGAGTGATCCCTATGGAAGACAGCGCCGTCACGTACTTCGAGTACGGAGGGGCGGACGCCCTGATCCCCGAAAAAGAATACAGAAAATACCTCGGAATCCGCCCGGGAGCGACCGTCGACCCGCAGCTTGATGCGCTGATCGCGGATTGCATCACGGAGGTTCGGGAGCGTCTTGTGATCCGCGGATGCCGCAGAATTTGCGAGGTTTCGGTGACGGAGGGGGACACGCCCTCCGTTTCGCTGGGATTTGCGGACGTCAAAAGTTCGGCGCTTGCAAAAAATCTCTCCGGATGCCGCCGCGCAGCAGTGTTCGCTGTGACCGCGGGGGCGGAGATCGACCGGCTCATCGCAAAATACGGCAGAACGTCCGCATCGCGCGCCGTGGTCGTCGACGCCGTCGCCTCCGCCGCGGCGGAGGGCGCCGCGGAGACTGTCTGCCGCGTCACGGAAGAGGAGTTCGGCAAGCTGAGACCACGGTTCAGCCCCGGATTCGGGGATCTGCCCCTGTCTCTTCAGAAGGATCTTCTCTTTTTCACCGACGCGGGGCGCAAGGCGGGGATCCGCCTCACGGAGACCATGATGCTGGTGCCTGTCAAATCCACCACCGCCATAGCGGGAATAATCGAAAAATAATGAAGGGAGACGATCGGATGAGAGGAAACAATCCCTTTGAGATAATAAAAGACCGCGCCGTGCTGTTCGACGGCGCAATGGGAACCATGCTGGAGAAATACGGCATTGCGCCGGGTGTGCTTCCCGAGACGTGGAACGAGAGCCGCCCGGAGGTGATCCGCTCGATCCACGCCGCCTATCTCGACGCCGGCGCGGACGTGATCACCGCCAACACCTTCGGGTGCTCACCGCTGAAATACGACGGGGAGACTCTCGAAAAGCTGGTTGCGGCGGGGCTGAGGTGCGCCCGGGACGCCGCGGACGAGAGCGAAAGCAAAACGGGCCGGCGCGCCTTCGTCGCGCTGGATGTGGGACCCACCGGGCGGATGCTCTCGCCTCTCGGGGATCTCGATTTCGAGGACGCCGTGCGCGCCTTCGACCGGGTGGTGCGCATTGGCGCGAAAAACGGCGCGGATCTGGTGCTTATCGAGACCATGAGCGATTCATACGAGACAAAGGCGGCGGTCCTCGCCGCGAAGGAGAACTGTTCCCTGCCGGTTTTCGTCACCAACGTGTACGACGAGTCCGCCCGGCTCATGACCGGCGCGGATCCGTCCGTCATGGCGGAGACGCTGTGCGGTCTCGGTGTGGACGCGCTGGGGGTGAACTGCGGTTTCGGGCCGGAGGCGATGAAGGGCGCGGTGCGGGATCTTCTCCGCTTTTCCCGGGTGCCGGTGATCGTCAATCCCAACGCGGGGCTGCCGTCGGTGAAGAACGGACGCACCGTATACGATGTTCTGCCGGATGAGTTCGCCGCGTCGCTCTGCGATTTAGTGAGGCAGGGCGTGCGCGGCGTGGGCGGATGCTGCGGCACCACGCCGGAATATATAAAAACGCTCTCTTTGGCGGTCCGGGGGATCGCGCCGCCCGCGGTCGAGCCGGAATACCGCACGGCGGTGACCTCCGGGACCATGACGGCGGTGATCGGCGGAGGCGTGACGCTCATCGGAGAGCGGATAAACCCCACGGGGAAGAAAAAGGTAAAAGATGCCCTGCGGGAGGATAATTTCGACTATCTCCTCGACGAGGCGATCAGTCAGGAGTCACGCGGGACGCATATCCTCGACGTGAACGCGGGACTGCCGGAGATAGACGAGCCCGCCGTGATGGAACGGCTGACCGGAGCCCTCGGTCAGGTGACGTCCCTGCCGCTTCAGATAGACTCGTCCGATCCCGAAGCGGTGGAGCGGGCGCTCCGCAGGTACAACGGCAAGGCGATGATAAACTCCGTGAACGGCAAGGACGAGGTCATGGACCGGCTGTTCCCGGTGGTGAAGAAATACGGCGGCGTCGTGGTGGGGCTGACTCTCGACGAGAGCGGGATACCGGACACGGCGGAAGGCCGTCTCGCCATAGCGGAAAAGATCGTCCGCCGGGCGGCGGAATTCGGGATAGACAAACGGGATATCGTGATCGACCCGCTGGTGATGGCGGTGAGCGCCGATCCCGGCGCCGCCTCGGTGACGCTCCGGTCCGTGCGGCTGATAAAGGAAAAACTTGGCGTCAGGGTGTCCCTCGGCGTGTCGAACGTCTCCTTCGGTCTGCCGGAGCGGGACTCCCTCAATGCGGTCTTCTTCGCGGAGGCGCTCTCCGCGGGGCTTGACGCGGCGATAATGAATCCGTACTCC
>CACXCL010000208.1 GCA_902766115.1 uncultured Ruminococcus sp. | reverse complement strand
TAGCTCCGGCAGGCTGATAACGATCGGCTGTTTACAAAGGAGAAACTATGGAAGAAAACAAGGAAATACTTTCTGCATTGACGGAACCCAGGGAGATAGCGGAGTACGCCGTTACGGTCCTCGACTCAAAGAAGGCGCGCGATATAAAGCTTCTTCACGTGGAAAAGCAGACCGTGATCGCCGACTATTTCGTCATCTGCTCCGGCACTTCCCGCACGCAGATCCGCTCTCTCGCGGACGAGGTGGAGTTCAAGCTCGGAGAGCGCGGCGTCAGCCTGCTCAGGACCGAGGGTATGGATACCGGGCTTTGGGTGCTTAAGGATTTCGGATCCGTCATAGTCCATATATTCAATGCCGAAACCCGGGATTTCTATAAGCTTGAAAAGCTTTACGACGGGACAAGCTCCGTCGATGTGTCTGACCTTATCTCTGAGTGAAATCTTAAGGAAAAGTTCAACTATGAAACACGATTTTAAGAATATCGAACCCAAATGGCAGCAAAGATGGGAGGCCGCGGAGGCGTTCCGCGCCGGAGAAGACAGATCGAAGAAGAAATTCTACGCTCTGGTGGAGTTCCCGTATCCCAGCGGCGCGGGGATGCACATCGGCCACGTCAAGGCGTACGCCGGGCTGGAGGTCGTTTCCCGCAAACGCAGGATGGAGGGGTACAACGTCCTGTTCCCGCTGGGATTCGACGCGTTCGGTCTTCCCACGGAGAACTACGCCATAAAGACCCACGTCCACCCGAGGGTAGCCACGGACCGCAATATCGAAAAATTCACCATGCAGATGAAGAAGCTGGGCTTCTCCTTCGACTGGTCGAAGACCATCGACACCACGGACGAGAACTACTACAAGTGGACACAGTGGATCTTCCTCAAAATGTTCGAGAACGGTCTTGTATTCAGAGACAAGACCCTTGTGAACTATTGCCCCAGCTGTAAGGTCGTCCTGTCCAATGAGGATTCCCAGGGCGGCAAGTGCGACATCTGCAAAAGCGACGTTATCCAGAAGTCGAAGGACGTGTGGTATCTCCGCATCACGGAGTACGCAGACAAACTCCTCGAGGGGCTTGATTCCGTCGATTACCCGCAGAACATCAAGACCCAGCAGATCAACTGGATCGGCAAGTCTCAGGGCGCGTTCGTGGATTTTTCCGTCGCCGGCGGGAAAGAAAAGCTGACGATCTATACCACCCGCCCGGATACGCTGTTCGGAGTCACATTCATGGTAATGGCTCCGGAGCATCCCATGCTGGACAAATATAAGGATATTATTACGAATTTCGACCGGGTCGAGGAATATCGCGCTATATGCGCCAAGAAGACCGAATTCGAGAGAACTCAGGTAAATAAAGACAAGACCGGGGTGAAACTCGAGGGATTTACAGCGAAAAACCCGGTGAACGGCAAAGAGATCCCGGTATTCATCTCCGACTACGTGATGATGGGCTACGGCACCGGCGCCATCATGGCGGTGCCCGCTCACGACGAGAGGGACTACGAATTCGCCCGGAAGTTCGGCGTCGACGTGATCGAGGTCGTGAAGGGCGGAGACGTCTCCGAGGCCGCTTACACAGGCGACGGGGAGATGGTCAATTCCGGTTTTCTCGACGGGCTGACAAATAAGAAGGACTCCATCGCGAAGATGGTGGAGTACCTGGAAGAAAAGGGCATCGGCAAGGCGGGCGTTCAGTACAAGATGAAGGACTGGGCGTTCAACAGACAGAGATACTGGGGCGAGCCCATCCCGATAATTCATTGCCCGAATTGCGGAATGGTCCCCGTTCCTTATGACGAGCTTCCGCTGAAATTGCCGAATATCGACAAATTCGAGCCCGGAGAAGGAGGCGAGAGCCCTCTCGCCAAGATCGACTCCTTCGTCAACTGCACCTGCCCGAAGTGCGGAGGCGCGGCAAAACGCGAGACCGATACCATGCCTCAGTGGGCGGGCTCGTCGTGGTACTTCCTCAGGTACGTCGATCCGAATAACAACGAGCGTTTCGCCGATCCCGAGCGGCTCAGATACTGGATGCCGGTGGACTGGTACAACGGCGGCATGGAGCACGTCACCCGCCATCTTATTTATTCCAGATTCTGGTACAGATTCCTCTACGACATCGGAGAGGTCCCGTTCCCGGAGCCGTACCTGAAGCGGACGGCGCAGGGTCTGATCCTCGGTCCCGACGGTGAAAAAATGAGCAAATCCCGCGGGAACGTCATCGACCCGCTGGATATAGTCGACGCATACGGCGCAGACGTTCTCAGAACGTATATCCTCTTCCTGGGCGATTACACCGCTTCCGCTCCCTGGGCGGAAAACGGGGTCAAGGGCTGCCGGAGATTCCTTGAAAGAGTCGCCGCGCTGACCGATATCGCAAAAGGGAAGGGCTCGACTCCCGCTCTCGAAAAACAGTTCCATAAGACCGTGAAAAAGGTCACCTCCGACATCGAGGAGATGAAATTCAACACGGCTCTCGCGGCGCTGATGACGCTGATCAACGATATAAGCGACGCCGGCACGTTGACGGTGGACGAGCTCAAGACGTTCATCGCTCTGCTCTGTCCGTTCGCTCCTCACCTCTGCGAGGAGATATGGGAATCTCTTGGAGAAAAAGGATTTCTATCGCTCTCACCCTGGCCGGTTTACGACGAGAGCAAGGTGGTGGACGCCGAGGTAGAGATCGCCGTTCAGATCAACGGAAAACTGAGAGCGACCGTCACGGTAAGTGCGGACGCGGATAAGGCGTCGGTTCTTGAAACGGTCAGATCCTGCGATAAGATCGCACCGCTGATCGAGGGAAAGCAGATCGTCAAGGAGATCTACATTCCCGGGAAAATCGTCAATATCGTCGTCAGATAAGATCATATTATCAAAAAAACGTGATCCGGCGCATTTTGTTGCGATTTGGTATTGACAAACGGTCGTCCGGCGTGGTAAAATAATGTGGTTTGATCCGAAAGGTATTTTCAAAATGCGAAGGGAGGGAAATTTGATGGCAGAGATCAGAGTCAAAGAGAATGAATCGCTTGACAGCGCACTTCGTCGTTTTAAGAGACAGTGCCAGAGATCGGGCATTCAGGCCGAGCTTCGCAAGAGAGAGTGCTACGAGAAGCCCTCTGTAAGAAGAAAGAAAAAATCCGAAGCAGCCAGAAAGCGCAAGTACAAATAAGTACAAGTGATCGAAAAGAACAGGCTCACCTTGAAAGGGAGCCTGTTTTTTTGAGGAAAAGATAACCGTGTCTTCCTGAAACTGTTCCTTTAAATCCCAAAAGAATTGACCTATAATAATTACGGGTATGCTAAAAAGGACGGGGGAAGAAAAATGGAGTACATAAGTTTCGGCAGGGAAAAGCTCGTTGTCACACTCTCCGAAGAAGATATGAGATTTTACGGACTTTCGGAGAGCGGGGACGTGAGTGGGGAAAACACGACCTGTCTCAGGAAGATAATGGAAGAAATTGAGAAAAACACAGGATTTGACGCAAGGGGCTCTCGCGTTGAAGTCAGAGTTTTCCCGTCAAAAAGCGGAGGCTGTGAACTGTACTTGTTCAGATCGCCGTATGTAGAAAACGGCAGACGCAAATCTGCTTCAAGAAAATTGATGCTGCCGGGGGTTTGCTCCCGTAAAAAAGAATCGGATCCGGAGAGTGATGCAGACGGCAAAAATGGTTCTGCCCCGTCATCTTATGCAGATGACTGCGTAATATACAGATTTGAAAATCTCGGGGACGCCCTCAAATTGTGCTCTCACCTCAAGGACTGCAAATACAAGGGAAAATCCGGTGTCTATTACATAAAAACGACCCCGGGATCAGAAAAGAAAACGTTTTACGTCGCTTTTTCCGACGAGATAACTTATGCAAGTGAATATAACGGAACGCTCCTTCCGTCGAAGTGTTATTATTTCGTCAAAGAACACGGATACCTAATATGCCGGGACGCCGTTTCGGGGATCCCGCCCGTTTATTGAAATTTTCTTCAATATTATTATGCTTTTATTTCGGAATTTTTAACGACGATACAGTTATGCGTGTGTAAAAAACAGCCTGCCCGCCTTTTTCGTTTCGGCGGGCGTTTTCCTTTTTTCGTTTAGTCGTTTTTCACAAAATCCACCATTCCAGTATGTATATTAGTCACAAAATTCGGTTCTCTTTTGTTATTTTACACATAAAACAGCTGTCTTTTATGGGGTTTATTAAAAAAAATTACGAAGAAAAGCCTTTTTTCTCTTGATTTTCTTGCGGAATTGTGTTACCATTACTATGCTTACCTGCGGGTAAAGTACATCCTAAAACAGGAGGAAAACATGAAAAAGCGCATTCTTAGTCTTATCTTGACGGTTCTGATGATGCTCGGCATGATAGTTCTGCCGACTTCTGCCGCCGAAGGTAAGATGCCGTTCACCGATGTGAAGAGCGGCAAATGGTACTATGAGGCTGTTGAGTACGTATGGAAAAACGACCTCATGAACGGAATGACAGCTACCACGTTCGAGCCC
>CACXCL010000207.1 GCA_902766115.1 uncultured Ruminococcus sp. | reverse complement strand
GGAGATACATCATTAGCCGTCGAAGACGGCGACATCATTGAAAAAAGCACGCCTCCGCGTGCTTTTTCAGTTTCATTATCAATACATAAACAATCGTTACTGTATCATTTCTGCCCCGTCGTTCAACCGGTCGGCGCGTTTACGGGTTTCAGCCCTCTTTCCGCGTACCATCCGGTCATGAACGCGCCGCGGAAAGCGAGATTAAAATCATCGCTTTCATACCAGTAGAACGTCGATCCCTCGTCTATTCCTTTCGAGGCGAAATAGGAGAGATATCTCTCGTTGTACGGCATTTCTTCATTGGTGAACTTCTTGATGGACTCGTTCAGTATGAACCGGTCGACGTCCGCGTCGCCCTGGATAAAGATCGTGTACCTGTTATCGTTGACGTAGGTGTTGTCCCGGGTTATCCACCCGCGCCTGTGTGCGTCCGTTGAAACGTCGGTGCTCCAGATATTTCCGCAGGTGTACATCACCAGGTTGTTTTCGATAACGGAGTTGACTTTTTCTCCGGTGGTACAGAAGACCTCACCTCCTTTGTGCACTCCGGCTTCAACGGCCTCACCGTCGAGATAAAGTCTGACTTGCCGCGCCGCCATATCGGACTGCTGCTCGGTCATCCCGTAACCGATGTAAGCGAAAATATTGTCGTGGACGTGGAAATTGATCTGTTTGTTCAGCCCGTAGATACCCGTCTCGTCTCTCGCGGATTCATTTTCGCAGATGGACTCGACCGCGTTACCGGAGCAGATTATCACGTTATCGTAATACTCAATGTTCTCGAAATTGCGCGGCTTTGCCCCCGGAGACCACTCGCCGCCGTGCTGCGTCGAAAGAGGACCGTCGCCGATGTCATGCAGATAGCAGTTATAAACGGTCTCGTTCAGCGCGGTCCCGTAGCTCTCCATACCGGACTCCATAGACGAGATCGCTCCACCGCACCATCCTATCTCACAGTTCGATACGACGAGTCCGTCGCCGGCGAGCATTGCCCCGTGAGTTCCGCTATAGAGGATCGAGAGATTGTCGAGCCGTTTGCCGTGCTGGTCCTTCGACGATATCGATACACCCTCTGCGGGATCCTCCCAAACGCTTCCCGTGACCGTGATCACGTATCCTTCGGTCGAGACCTTGATATCGTCGAAGACGTCGCCCGGATTGCCCATATCACAATACATATACAGTTTGTGCTCCACGTTGTCGGTGATGTATTCGAGATTGTGAGTCAGCGCCGTGCCGGGGTTTGTCATCGGCGTTCCGCCGCATTCGAACCACTCTTTTCCGTTGCACATATATCCGTAATACTTCGTTTTGTCCGAAGGACTGAAGAACGGTTCGATAACGTCGTGTCCGGGATTTTGTCCGGTGGAAAGCATCCGGACGCCGACGTATTCTCCGTGGTTGATGACGAGATTTCCGCAGGAGCTTTTCTGACCGCGGCTGTCGTCGTTCTCGTCTTCCCAGAATCCGACGTCGTCGTCGAGAAGCCACACGTGATCCCACTCGGTGGGGAGCCAGGTCCCCGTGGCGCCCTCGTCGGAGCGGACCGCGCCGAAATCGAGAGCGTGGGTGAACTGGGGCTTCGGCCCCGTGCCGTACGCGCCGTAAGTCACGTCGTCTATGAGGTCGAGGGTGACGGCCATATTTTTTCCGTATCTCTCGGGATAAAAGATCGAGCCCCTCTCAAAGAACACACCGTCTCCCGCCTTGAGTTTCGTCCTCCTGAGCGACATCGCCGGATTGGTCCTGTATTCCCAGAGCATCGAGATGCTCTTCCACGGGGTTTCGGGCGTCAGCCCGTCGTTGCTGTCGTCGCCCCGGAAGGAAGAGATATAGTACACCTTGCCGCCGCCCTTTTTGATATCGGCGGGAGTGACCTCGCTTTTTGAATTCAGGATCTCGTTGATACGGTCCGTCAGAAGCGAATCGTACCGTTCGAGCGTCGCGTCGTCGGCTTCGCGCCAGTCCAGTTCGCTGTACAGGAAATAGTTGTTGATATAGTCGCGGATCGAGTCCGGCGCGGTTGACATGGTGAATGCGTCCGCCGACGCCTGATCGCGGAAAAATCCTATGTAGGCGATCTTGAACTTTCCATTGGGAAGTCCGTCGAGCACACCCCTGTAATCCTCGTCGAAGGGGCATACGAGCAAATTCAGGATGTCGTAATCGAAGTCGAAGGTATCGGAGGCGAACTTTTCGGTGAAATCGAACGTCGCAGTTCTGAAATCTCCGTCGTTTTCTCCTTTGACGAACGCAAACGGATCGCGGTGCGCGTGAGACGTTCCGTATTCTTCCTCGAAATTGTGCTGATACGAGCCCTCCAGTGTTTCGGGCTCGTCGTAGTCAACGTAACTGTACGCCACCTTCATCACGGGGTAGTTGTCCATATCAAGCTTGATGCCCGTCACGGATACGCCCACCGAGTTCATGCGGTTTTTCGCGCCGTAGAATCCCGGGTAATGGAAATCGCTGGTATATCCGGCTCTGTACGAGTCGTAGTAGGCGTCCAGCGTCGGGACGCTGCCCGACATGTCGATCTCGGTGCCGAGCGTACCTCTCATCTGGGAGGCGTTTTCGTAAAGATATTTTGCGCCGAGAATAACGGGACCGTCGTCCGTTACGGGATCGTATCCCTGCCAGGCGAGACCCTGCGCGTCGATCAGATTTTTGACTACGGTCGCTGTCTCGGCTCTCGTTATGCTCGCGGTGGGGTTGCATCTGCCCGCGTTGTCTCCGTTGAAAATACCCGCGCGGCGGAGATTTTCCATATTTGCTTTGGCCCACTTTGCGATCTTTGCGCTGTCGGTGAAATAGGACGGAGCGGTGAACCGGCGGGGCATGTTAATGCCCTTGTAGGCGATATATCTGTCGGTGATCGCCGCCATTTCCTGGCGGGTGAGGTACGCGTCGGGTTTGAAGAGGCCGCCGGGATAGCCGTTGACGAGGCCGATCTCCGACGCCCAGCCCACGTACGGAGCGTACCACTTGCCCGACGGGACGTCGGAGAACTTATCGGTCTTTTTGGGCTCACCGCCGTCAAGACGGCAGAGGATAGTGACGAACATTCCCCGCGTCAGCTTTCCGTCCGGCTCGAACGTCGTTTTGGACGTGCCGACCATAAGTCCGTTTTCGTACGCGTACTTGACGTAACTATAGTACCATTTGCCCTTGGGAACGTCCTTGAAATCCATCTCGAACGACTCCGACGATACCGCCGCCGGGATTAGAGCAAGCAGAAAGATCGCCGCGATGATAAACGAGAGCGTTCTTTTAATCATTATTCCGTACCTCCGATGATGGTCAAACAAGCGCCTGATGATCCTGAAGATTTTTCCCCGTTCGATCGGGCGATCCTTGTGTTTTTATTATATCGGTATACGGTCCGGTTGTCAATAGCTCCGGTAATTATTAGCCAAACGCAAAGAAAAGACGCCATCCGGCGTCTTTTTTCATTCCCGTATCACAGCAGAGCGGAGTAGACCTGTTCGCCGCCGTTGACGAACACCTCGATAATATACCCGTCGCGGATGATCCCCAGATCCCGGACCTCGCCCTCGTAGACCACGGGTTCCCGTCCCGTGCGCTTGATAATGAATCCCTTTTCCGTCCTGACGACCGCCGGGTCGGAATCCTTCAGCAGATGCCGCACTTCCTCCACGGGCCACGCGGTGATCCTGCCGTCCTCCAGCTTCAGCTCCCGCGGGACCGACAGACACCCCACGTCCCGCTCTGCGTATTTCGCATAGCTCCAGCCGGGGATCCATGTAATCATGATGTTCCTCCCTCTGTGGTCCCGGAACACCTGTCCCGCGTACTGGTCCGGACCCCGGTCCACCTCACTCATGAAGCGCAGGTCGAACTTGTCATCACGGAAGTCTCCGTACATCACGGTGAAATAGTGTTCCGCCCCGATGGGTACGACCGACGCGGTCAGCAGGAACAGGTCGCCCGCCTCCATAAACGACGGACATTCCGTGAATCGGCCCTCCGCCCACTCGCACATGACGCCGAGATAGTCCCAGTTTTTGAGATCGCCGCTTTTGTAGAGCAGCAGCCGCGCGGCTCTCGCCTCCGGGTTGCCGGAGGCTATGACGCAGTAGTAATCGTCGCCCGCACGGCACAGGGCGGGATCGCGGAAATCCCCGCTCCCCTCCGGCGGATACTCACGGATGACGGGATTTCCCTCGTATTTGGTGAAGTTCACTCCGTCCTCGGAGTACGCCATGCTTATGGTCTGTTCGGTTTTTCCGGTGACGGAAGCGTAGAAAAGGTACAGCACTCCGTCTTTGACGGTGGCGGTGCCGGACCAGCATCCTCTGTCGTCGTAATCCGCGTCGGGGCTGAGCGCGAGCGGAAGCTCCTCCCAGTGGAGAAAATCCCGGGTCCTGGCGTGTCCCCAGTACATGAACTCGTGCCACGGGTACTCGAAATTCGGCGAATGCTGGTAGAAAACGTGATAATATCCCTTGAAATAAACGAGCCCGTTGGGGTCGTTGATCCATCCTTTTGC
>CACXCL010000206.1 GCA_902766115.1 uncultured Ruminococcus sp. | reverse complement strand
GGTGGACGAGACCTGCTCCACCGGATGCGCCTTCGTCACCTACTTCGGCGACGGCAGCAGAAAATTCATCTTCCACATCGGCAACACACCGGCGGCGAAGGCCACCTGCCCGGACGAGGTTCCTTCGGCGGACTATTTCCACATCATGGGATGCTCCGTCATGAGCCGCGTCGAGTTCGGCCGCGAGATCGTCAAGGCTGCGAAAAAATTCCGCGACAGAGGCGCGAAGATCTCCTTCGATCCCAACATCCGTCCCGAGCTTCTGGGCGACAGCTCCCTTGTGACCGAGATCGTCGGCATGACCTCCGTGTTCATGCCCGGCGTGTCCGAGCTGCTTATGATAACCGGCAGGGACACCGTGGAGGACGCCGTTAAAAAATGCTTCGACGACGGAGTGATCGAGATCGTGGCGCTGAAAAACGGCTCCAAGGGCTGCCGCATCTTTGAGAGGGGCGGAGAATACTTCGAAATGGGCGTGTATCCCATGAAGCCGGTGGACGCCACCGGCGCCGGCGACTCCTTTGACGCGGCGTTCCTGTGCGGTCTCTGCGAGGGACTCGGGATCCCCGACGCCACAAGAAAAGCCTCCGCCGCGGCGACGCTGAACATCGGCGCCTTCGGTCCCATGGAGGGGAAGATCAACCCCGAAAACGTGAAGGCGATCATCGACGCCAACCCGGGGATATAGGGAACGTAACAAATGAACCTTAAAACAGAGAGGATTTGACCTAAAATGTTTGTTTCAAGTATCGGAATGATAAAGAAGGCGCGGGAGGGCAGATACGCCGTACCGGCGTTCAACGCGGAGAACATGGAGATGGCGCAGGCCATCGTGGAGGCGGCGGAGAAAGCCGGCTCCCCGGTCATGATCCAGACCACCATGCCCACCGTGAAGTACATAGGAGAGGACCTGATGGTCGCCATGGTCGGCGCTCTGGCGAAGAACGCCTCCGTGCCCGTGGCGCTCCATCTGGACCACTGCACCTCCTTCGATCTCGTCATGCGCGCTCTGCGGGCGGGGTACACCTCTGTCATGTTCGACGGATCGAAACTCCCCTTCGAGGAAAACGCCCGCCTGACGAAAGCCGTGGTGGACGCGGCGCGCCCCATGGGAGTCACCGTGGAGGCGGAGCTCGGCGCCATCGGCGGCAAGGAGGACAACGTGTCCTCCGAGGTGATCTACACCAAAGTCGAAGAGGCGGTTGAGTTCGTCGGCGCCACGGACGTGGACATCCTCGCCATCGCCATCGGCACCGCCCACGGCTTCTACAAGGGCGAGCCGAAGCTGGATTTCGACCGGATCGCCGAGATCAGACGCGCGGTGGACGCACCTCTGGTGCTCCACGGCGGCTCCGGCGTGCCGGAGGAAAGCGTGAAACGCGCCATCTCCCTCGGTATGAGCAAGGTGAACTTCGCCACGGAGCTCCGCGCGGCAATGACCGCCGCCGTAAGGGAATCACTGAAGGACGAGGCGATCATCGATCCGAAGAAGTTCATGGGTCCCGGAAGGGACGCCGTGATCGCACTGTGCCTCGACAAGATCGGCATGTGCGGCTCTGAAGGAAAAGCGTGAATTCTCTCTGAAAGGAGATATAAACATGAAAATAGCGAGGATCATTTCCGCTGTACTCACGGCGGTCCTTCTGCTCTGCGCCGCCGCGCCCGTTTTTTCGGCTGACGGCTACACCGACGTGAAGGAAAAAAGGTGGAGTCACGACGCCATCATGTACGTCACCGAAAAAGGGTACATGAAGGGCGTGACGGACGACAGATTCGACCCGGCGGGATCCATGACGAGAGGCATGTTCGTCACGGTGCTCTATCGTAAGGAAGGCACACCCGCGGTGGAATTCCGCCCCGATTTCACCGACGTGAAGGCGGGAAAATACTACTCGAAAGCAGTGATATGGGCAAAGGACCTGGGCGTCGTCACCGGCGTGACCGATGTGACCTTCGACCCGGACGGCAAGATCACCCGCGAGCAGCTTGCGACCATGCTGTTCAGATACTGCACCGTCAAGAACCTGTACGTCGACGAACGGGGCGACGTGTCATCCTTCTCCGACAAGGGTAAGATCCACTCCTACGCCGCGGACGCCATGAGCTGGGCGGTGGAGAAAAAGCTCATCAGCGGCGTGACGAAGGACACCCTCGACCCACGGGGACTGGCGACCCGCGAGCAGGTGGCGACCATCCTCAAGCGGTTCGACGAAACGGACTTTACGACTCTCGCGGACTTCTACCGTCCCTACGTGGAGCAGATGGCGGATCACGCGGAGGTAATGCTCCGGGAGGCCATGGACGGACTCAGGGCGAAGCCCGACTTTACCCTGCCGGAGCTTCACAACTGGGGCAACGGTCTTCTCGCTATGGGACTCGTCGAGTTCGGCAGATATGACCTGGTCGAGGAATATATCGATATGTGGCTCGACCACCCGAACCGCGGTGAGATCCTCTCCACCGACGCGGGACTCGCCGGATGGTGCGCCATGGATCTGTACAAGCTGACAGGCGACGAAAAATACGCCGACCTGGTCCGTGAGTGCCTCGCCGGGATCCTGGCGAGACCCACCGACAAATACGGCGAGATCAAATACGACAGAAACGAAAACGACGCGATCCTCGTGGACGGCACAGGTATGGCGACGCCGTTCCTGGCAAGATACTCCGCCGAGTTCGACGACGCGGAGACAGGCAGGATCGCCGTCCTCCAGGTGACGAACTTCCTCAAAATGGGCGTGGATCCGGCGCGCCATCTTGCTTTTCACGGCTACGAGAACGGCACTTTCGGAGGCGAGATGGGCTGGGGCCGGGGCACCGGCTACCTGATGATGGCGATAGGGTCCGTCATGCGCTACTGTCACGACGAAGACGCCCTCGCCAAGTGCGAAGAATTCATCAGATGGACGTTCAAATACATGAAACCCGAGTACAAATTCGGCTGGACGCTGTCCCCCTTTGAAAAGGACGCGCCGTCCGATACCTCCGCCACCTTCAAGATCATGTGGGGCGTCATGGAAGCCAAAAAGAACGGTCTTGCCTCCTCCGTCAGCGACGACACGGTGAAGAAGATCGCCCGGGCGGGCCTCACCGACGTTTACGATGGCGTGGTGAAGGGCTCCTCCGGAGGATCCGGCGGATTCGGCTCCTACAGCGAAAACTACGATGAAAATATGTCATACGGTCAGGGAGCGACCCTCGCCTTCTACGCGCTGTTCCTCAAGTATCTCGAAAACGGCTGAAAGCGGTGAAAAAATGAAACGGGTCAAACTTACGTCTCTTATCCTCATTCTCAGTTTCGTCCTCACTCTGGCGGTCCCCGCTTATGCCGCCGGCGGATCGCCGTTCACCGACGTGAAAACGACCCGCTGGAGCTTCGGCGCGATAAAGTACGCCGTGGACAGCGGCTACATGAAAGGCGTCGGGGACGGAAAATTCGACCCCGCCGGCTCCATGACGAGAGGGATGTTCGTCACGGTGCTGTGGCGTAAGGAGAGATCTCCCGAGGTGGAATACCGCCCGGACTTCACCGACGTGAAGGATGGGAAATACTATTCGAAGGCAGTTATCTGGGCCAAGGACCGGGGCATCGTCTCAGGTGTGACCGAGACGGCGTTCGACCCGAACGGCAAGATCACCCGCGAACAGCTTGCGACGATGATCTACAGATACTGCACCGTCAATAACCTCTACGTTGACGAGCGTGGCGACGTGTCATCCTTCTCCGACAAGGGGAAGATCCACTCCTACGCGAGCGACGCCATGAGCTGGGCGGTGGAGAAAAAGCTCATCAGCGGCGTGACAAAGGATACCCTCGATCCCCGGGGACTGGCGACCCGCGAGCAGGTGGCGACGATACTCAGGCGGTTCGACGAGACGGAGATCATGACCCTCGCCGACTACTACCGCCCGTACATGGAACAGATGGCTGACCACGCGGAGGTCATGCTCCGGGAGGAGATCGAATGGGCGAAGGCTCACCCCGACTCCTTCGACTTCCTCAACTGGGACTACGGGATGCTCGTCATAGGTCTCACCGAAGCCGGAAGAGAAGACGTCGTCAAAGACTACGTGGATCTGTGGCTGAACTCCTCCCACCGTGATGAGATCCTTCCCTGCGACCCGGGCCTCGCGGGATACGGAGTGCTCTGGCTGTGGGAAAAAACGGGAGATCAGAAATACGCGGACCTGGCGAAGGAGTTTCTCGATTCCTTTGACAGATGGTCCACGGACCCCATGGGAGAGATCACCTACGGCGGTCCCGGAAGCCGCGATATTTACGTTGACGGCACCGGAATGGCGACTCCGTTCCTGGCGCGTTACGCCGCCGACTTCGGCGACGAAGACGTCAGACGGATCGCCGCCCTCCAGGTAACGAACTATATGAAGATGGGCGTAGATCCCGCCCGCCACCTGGCGTATCACGGATACACCTTCGGCGGCACCCCTATGGGAGAACTGGGCTGGGGCAGAGGCACCGGCTGGCTCATGCTGGCAGTCGGCTCCGTCATCCGGTACTGCGACGACGACAACGCCGACAAAATATGCGACAAATTCATCGGATATACCATGAAATACCTGAAGCCCGAATACAAATTCGGCTGGACGCTGTCGCCCCTTGAGAAGGATGCTCCTTCCGACACCTCCGCCACAGGGATGATAATGTGGGGCGTGATGCAGGCGAAACTCAAGGGGCTTGCATCCTCCGTCAGCGACGAGACGCTGCGCGCCATAGCGAAAGCGGGACTCACGGACGTCTACGACGGCGTAGTAAAGGGCTCCTCCGGAGGGGCGGGCGGCTTCGGCGCCTACAGCGAGGAATACGACGAAAACAACGGCTGGGGTCAGGGAGGACTGCTCTCCTTCTACGCCCTGTTCCTCCGTTATCTCGACGGAAATTGAAAGGGATCTCGGAAAAATGAAAAAACAAAGCTTCTGTCCCTCGCTCTCGCGTCCTGCTTCGTCCTGACTCTCGCCGCGCCGGCTTTCTGCGCGGACGTCACCTACTCCGACGTGAAGGAGAAAAGATGGAGCCACGACGCCATCATGTACGTCACCGAAAAGGGATACATGAAGGGCGTGACGGCCGACAGATTCGACCCGGCGGG
>CACXCL010000205.1 GCA_902766115.1 uncultured Ruminococcus sp. | reverse complement strand
C
Organism: uncultured Ruminococcus sp.; assembly: GCA_902766115.1. Taxonomy (GTDB): domain Bacteria; phylum Bacillota; class Clostridia; order Oscillospirales; family CAG-272; genus RUG11130. The sequence goes on along the minus strand of CACXCL010000205.1, from coordinate 6,884 downwards.
TACGACGCCCAGTCGTACATCGAGACGGCGTGCTATCTCGACCCGGAAAACAGAGAATATCAGGAAGCGAAGAACAACCTTCGCGCGCAGGCGAATTCCTACGGCGGAGACTTCCGGAGGTCCGCCGGCGGAGGAGACTTCGACTGCTGCAGCTTCTGCGCCGCCTGGATGTGCGCCGACGCGTTCTGCGACTGCTGCGGCGGGCAGGGCGGCTGCTGCTGACCGGCATGAAACGCTCCGATATAAAAAAACTGACGCTCGCCGCCGTGTGTGCGGGGCTGTCCGCGGTGATTCTCTATCTCGGATATCTGTCCGGGGTGCTCGATCTGAGCGCAATCGCGCTGTGCAGCCTTGTGACGCTGATGCTGAGACACGAGACCGGACGCCGCTTCGCCGCGATTTCCGCGGCGGCGTGTACGGCGCTGTCCCTGCTGATCCTCCCGAACAAGCTTATGGCGCTGGGATATTCGGTCCTCGCCGGAGCGTACCCGCTCCTGCGGGAATCCCTGCCGAGAAAACCGGCGCTGTCGTGGATCATAAAGCTGATCCTCGGCGCGGCGATCACCGCGTCGTATCTGCTGCTCATCAGATTTGTGTTCACCGTGTCGGGCTCGGACGTCAGCGAAGCCATGTACCCGCTCTTCGCCGTCGCCGGACTTGCGGCGTTTGCGGTATACGACGTGTTTCTCGGCGTGATGTCGCGCTACTACGTTACAAGGATCAGGCCGCGCCTCAGGATCGACAGATTCCTGAAATGAAATAAAAAGACCTGCCGCGGTATTTACCCGCGGCAGGCTCGTTTGATAAGATCCAGGTTATTCAGCTATATCAGATTCAAAATCCTCTTTGCCCACTCCGCATTCGGGGCAGGTGAAATCGTCCGGAAGATCATCCCAAAGCGTTCCCGGTTCGATACCGTTGTCCGGATCGCCCTTTTCTTCATCGTAAGTATATCCGCATATCGAACAAACGTATCTCATCTTGAAACCTTTCCTCCCTTTTTGGGTTATTTTTTGTCCCGTGTCCCGGGACGCAATCATTGTACCATATGTACATACACTTTGCAATAGTTTTTTTTAAAGGCAGGATCATTTTGCCCCGAAAGGCAACGGCAAGGGTCCGCCACATCATGACGAACGCCGGAAAACACAGGCCCGACATGGACTGAAACGACAAAAAATCCACAGGTCCCACCTTTTAAGGTGAAATTCCTGCGGATTTTTCTTTTTATGCGCTTTTCCGGTCTGCGGGCTGACCCGGCGGACCCTTCTTCGGACTTTTTTACTTCGTTCCGAAGATCCTGTCGCCGGCGTCGCCGAGTCCGGGAACGATATATCCGTTCTCGTTGAGTCTCTCGTCCACGTGCGCGCAGTAGACCTCAACGTCGGGATGTGCTTCCGTCAGCGCCTTGATCCCCTCGGGAGCGGCGATGAGACACATGAATTTGATATGCTTTCCCCCGCGCTCCTTTATCAGATTGATGGCGTCCTTCGCCGAGCCGCCGGTGGCGAGCATGGGATCGCAGACGATGACGAGCCTCTTGTCGATGTTCTTCGGCAGCTTGCAGTAGTACTCGTGAGGCTCGAGAGTGACCTCGTCGCGGTACATACCGATGTGACCGACCCGGGCTGAGGGGACAAGGTTGAGCATCCCGTTCACCATACCGAGCCCCGCGCGCAGTATCGGCACGATGGCGAGCTTTACGCCTGCGAGCATCTTCGTGGTGGTCTTGGCGATGGGAGTGGTGACCTCCACGTCTTCCAGGGGAAGATCGCGCATGGACTCGAAGCACATCAGCATGGTGATCTCCTCCACCAGCGCGCGGAACTGGTTGCTGCTGGTCTCAACGGAGCGGAGGATGGAGATCTTGTGCTGTATCAGCGGATGATCGAAAATCGTTACGTTATTCATGATATTTGCCGTCCCTTTTTGATATTACGATATTACTTTTTTCTTTATTCTTCCGTTTTTTCTTCGGTCTTCACTTCGGGAGCCTTTTCCGTCTTCTTTCCGGAGAGCATCAGGTTGGTGAGGATGCCGAGGATCAGAGCGCAGGCAACTTCGGTGATGGTGACCTTGCCGAAGTTGACCGCGAGGCCGCCGATACCGCTGATGAGGATCACGGATACGACGAACAGGTTCCTGTTGTCTTCAAGGTCGACCTTCTGGACCATCTTCAGACCGGAGACGGCGATAAAGCCGTAGAGAGCGATGCAGACGCCGCCCATCACGCAATGCGGGATCGTTGCGAGGAAGGTGGTGAAGGGCGCGATGAACGCGGCGACGAGAGCAATGATGGCGGTGCAGAGAATGGTCACGACGGAAGCGTTGCCGGAGATCGCCACGCAGCCGATGGACTCACCGTAGGTAGTGTTCGGGCAGCCGCCGAAGAACGCGCCCGCCATGGAGCCGATACCGTCGCCGAGGAGCGTTCTGTGGAGACCGGGATCCTCGAGAAGATCCTTTTCAATGATGGAGGAGATGTTCTTGTGATCGGCGATATGCTCCGCAAACACGACGAACGCAACGGGGATGTATGCCACCGCCAAGGTGCCGATGAACGCGGGAGTGATCTGGGAGAGACCGTCCTTCGCCATCCAGAAGGTGAAGTCCGGCATCCAGTCCATGCTGGAGAAGGCGGAGAAGTCGATGACCATCAGCGCGCCGTTGCCCGTCGCGCGTCCGATGAGCGTGAAGACGGCGGCTACGGCATAGCCCGCCAGGATGCCGATGATGAACGGAATGGATTTGAGCGTTTTCTTCGCATAGACCGAGCAGAGCATCGTGACCGCCAGCGTCACGATGCCGCAGACAAGCGCGACGTACACCGATCCCGGAACGCTCGTGAGGGACACGACCTGACCTTCATCATCAATCGTGGCGGTGATCTCGGTATGGATCTTGTCCGCGGGCACCGGCTTGCTCAGATCAGCGTCTTTCTCAACGACGAAGGTCTGTGCGGTGGCTTCCGTGGATTCGGGATTTGCGAACAGGTATGCGCCCTTGTCGTCGATCTCATAATCGGACGCGACGACTATCTGATAATCGGCGGGATCGTACTTCTGCACGTAGTTGGTCGCCTGGAGATCACCCACCGCGTTGCCCGCCAGGGACAGACCGATGATGGCGACCGTGGGACCGATCACGACCGCGGGCATGATCTTGTTGATCCACTTGACGCCCGCGAACTTGACGATGATCGCGATTACCACGTAAACGAGTCCGGCGAACACCGCGCCGATGATGAAACCGACGTAGCCGGCAGCCGCGGAAGCCGCGCCGCCGAACGCCGCGAACATGGAGCCGATGAACGCGAACGAGGAGCCGAGGAACACGGGCGATCTGAATCTCGTGAAGAGGAGATATACGATGGTGCCGACGCCCGCTCCGAACAGGGCGGCGGACTGGGACATGCCGTTGCCGATGATGGCAGGGACCGCGATGGTCGCCGCCAGGATCGCCAGCAGCTGCTGGAGAGCGAACAGCAAGGTTTTACCGATACCGGGTCTGTCTTTTACGCCGTAGGTGAGTTTCATAAAAACCTCCGAAAAAATATGATTTATATTCAGGCGGAACGTTTCCCCGTCCGCGTGAAGTCATAAAAAAACTGACGGCGGATACTTGAAGTACCGACTCGTCAGGTGAAAAGCGGGGATAAATATTGACTTACGGATGAGAGGTCAATAAAACGGCCCCTCCGGGAAAGGGACAGAACGGGCGTCGATTTTTTCTTCATCGCAGGTCCGGCATAACGCATCTTCTTCGTCCCCTTTTCGGTTTTTTACAGTATACCAAATTCGACTTAATATGTCAACAAAAATCTTTTCGTTAAAGTGACGAAAATAAAAGGCGGATCCGAAGATTATTTCGGATCCGCCTTTTGATTATTTCGGTTTTTATTTCGCCGCCAGGAAGTATATCGCCACCAGCGCCGCCAGGATTATCCGGTAGACGCCGAACGCGGTGAAGGAGTGGCGCTTGACGAAGCTCATGAGGAATTTTATCGCCACAAGGGACACAAGGTACGCCACGACCATGCCGAGAAGCAGCACCAGGACGTCCGTCTTCCCGATGGCGCCGTCATAGGTGACGATCTTCAGAAAACTGACGCCGAACATCACCGGAATGGCGAGAAAGAACGAAAACTCCGCCGCCGCGGGGCGGGAGCATCCGACGATCCTGCCTCCGAGGATGGTGGAGCCGGATCTGGACGTGCCCGGTATGATCGAGAGCACCTGGAACGCGCCGATAGCCAGCGCCTGGGGGAAGGTGATATCGTCCACGGTCTCCGATCTCGTTTTGAGATTCAGTTTTTCAATAATGATGAACGCGATGCCGTACACGGCCAGCGCAACAGCCACCACCTGCCAGGTCTCGAACTTCTCCATGAAATCGTTCAGCAGAAGACCTATTACCGCGGCGGGGATGCAGGCGAGGATTACCTTCGCCCAAAGGATGCCAGTGGCGCGGCGTTCGGCAGATGTCTTTTTTCTTGAAAACGGATTGAGACGGTGGAAAAACACCGTCACCACGGCGAGGATCGCGCCGAGCTGGACCACGTAGAGGTATAGATCCGTGGCGGTGAAGCCCTCGTTTTTGATAAATTCGTTGAGAAGTATGAGATGGCCCGTGGAGCTGATGGGGAGCCACTCGGTGATCCCCTCCACGACGCCGCTTATTATGGCTCTGAGAAATTCCATTCTTTTCTCCTATGTAATATAATATAGTCTTTTCAGTCTCCCGCACGCATGATGTCGCCCCGGCGCACCGGAAACGGCGTGCGGACGGTAAATATCATGGAAGGATGAGGCGCGCTCTCAATGGGCTCACCTTGCCCGTCGGTCATCTCGCCCACGGTGAAGGGTCTGCCGACCTTGCCGGGGGAGATCACCTCCGCCGTCATACCCGGGGAGACCTTGTTTTTCTGCCGGAATCTCACGGTGTACATCCCGTCTCCGTCGGGGATCAGGCAATCTTCGTCGCAGACGGCGAGATACGCCTTGTCCCGAACGTAGCCGGGCGCCGTGACGACGCCGGCGTCCTCACGGGGATCCGTGAAGAAAAAGCCGGTCGAGTATTCCCTGTGGCTCACGGAATCCAGTTCCCGCCTGATGAGGGGGTCGCTCTCGTAGGACGCGGGATCCCGTCTGTACCGGTCTATCGCCATGCGGTAGGCGTTGGTCACCACCGCGGCGTAGTAGGCGCTCTTGACGCGGCCCTCGATCTTGTAGCTCGATATGCCGCTCTCCTCCAGTTCCGGTATGTGATCGATCATGCACATATCCTTCGAGGACATGAAGAACGTCTCGCCGCCTTCCTCCTCGGCAGAAAGAGCAACCGGCTCGTCGGGTCTCTGCGCCTCCCGGAGGTCCAGAGCCGACGGCGAGTAGTTCCACCTGCACGGCTGCGCGCAGGCGCCGTGATTCGAGTCTCGTCCCGTGAAGTAGTTCGACAGCAGGCACCGCCCGCTGTATCCCACGCACATGGAGCCGTGGACGAAGGTCTCAAGCTCCATCTCCTTCGGGACGTTTTGCCTGATGGCGGCAATATCCCGGAGAGAAAGCTCCCGGGCGAGAACAACGCGGCTCGCGCCCATGCGGTACCACGCCGTACACGATTCAGCCGACACAACGCTCGCCTGAGTCGACACGTGGATCTCCATCCCCGGCGCGATCTCACGCACCGCGGAGAATACCCCGAGGTCCGACACGATCACCGCGTCGACGCCTGCCTCCGAGAGGATTTTTACAAATCTGCGCAGTTCTCCGTACTCGTCCGTGCGGGGCATGACGTTCACCGTAACGTAGACCCGGACGCCCCTTTCGTGGCAGTACTCCGCCGCCTCGACGATCTCACCGTCGGTAAAGTTGTCCGCGGCGGCGCGCATTCCGAACCGTTTTCCGCTGAGGTACACGGCGTCGGCGCCGTAGAGCACAGCCGCGCGCATCTTTTCCGGATTTCCCGCGGGGGAAAGAAGCTCCGCTTTTCCGTTCCTGTTCATTTTAGTCATTTGCATATAACGCCGTCACACGTTCATGATGACGGGCAGGATCATGGGTTTTCTCTTGGTCTTCGAGTAGAGGTACTTCGACAGCGCGTCTCTCACTTGCTGCTTCAGCTGGGTCCACTCCATCACGCCGGAGTCCAGCATCCGGTCGAGCTCCCGGCGGGCGATCTCCTTCGCCTCCTCCAGAAGCTCCTCGCTCTCACGGACGTAGACGAATCCGCGGGAGATGATGTCCGGTCCCGAGATGAGGCTCATCTGATCCAGATCCACCGTGGCGACCACCACGATCAGACCGTCCTGAGACAGATGACGCCTGTCGCGGAGAACGATGTTCCCCACGTCTCCGACGCCGTAGCCGTCCACCAGAGTCCGCCCCGCGGGGACGGTCCCGCCGCGCTTGCAGCTGCGGCGGTCAAGCTCCAGCACCTGTCCGATATCGCACACGAAAATATTCTTCGGATCCATACCCATGAACTCCGCCAGTTCCTTATGCTGCATCAGGTGGCGGTACTCGCCGTGGATGGGCATGAAGAATTTCGGCTTCGTCAGGGCGTGCATCAGTTTCAGTTCCTCCTGGCAGGCGTGGCCCGATACGTGGACCTCCGCCTCGTCGTGATAGACGTTGACGCCCCTGTGGTAAAGCTCGTTTACGATCCTCCCCACCAGCTTTTCGTTGCCGGGGATGGCGTGGGAGGAGAGCACCACCAGATCGTTCGGCATAAGCGACACCTGACTGTGCTCCGAAAACGCCATTCTGTACAGCGCGGACATGGGCTCGCCCTGGGATCCCGTGGTGACGATGGTTATCATCTCCGACGGGTATCTGCCGATCTCCGATATGTCGATGAGCGCGCCGTCCGGCACGTCCATGTAGCCG
>CACXCL010000204.1 GCA_902766115.1 uncultured Ruminococcus sp. | reverse complement strand
GCCGGTCATGTAGAAGTCCTTCAGATGGACCACCGGAGCACGGTTTTTGAACTGCTTGATGAATTCGGCGGGGTTTTCTCCTCCGATGTTGACCCAGCAGGTGTCGAGTTCTGACTCGAGGACGTCGGCGGGGACGGTCCTGTAGAGCACGTTCAGCGCGTACTCGCCGTCAATCTTGGTCTTGAATTCGAAATCGTGGTTGTGATAAAGGAGGGTCATGCCGCGATCCTTCATCTTTTTACCGATGCGCTTCATCGCCTCGGCGACTATCTCCCAGTCGGAGCCGCCGGGACGGCGCTTCTCCACCAGATACGGGATGGCGACGTACTTGCATCCGATCTTTTGGTACTTTTCGATAACCGCGTCCTCTCCGTCGTCGTCAAAAAGGAAATCCTCGATGGCGACGTGTGCGGAGATGGGGGTGAGACCCAGCTCGTCGACCCAGGCCTTCACCGTCTCGGGAGAATTGCCTCCGAGCCCTGCGAATTCGACGCCGTCGTAACCCATTCTCTTAACTTCTTCAAGCGTACCCTTGAAATCACGGTCCAGCTCGTTTCTGAGCGAATACAGCTGGATGGCAACAGGCAATGACATAATGACCTCCAAGAAAAACGTATTTGAACACGGGGTGATCGCATCCCGCATCCGTCAGGATAATTGTATCTCATAGCACAGTCAAAGTCAAGTGAAAAGTTCCAAATCAAACCAAAATATTTCCTCCCGGAGCCCCTTTTTCGTCGCTTCCGGCAAAACGGTACGGGCGGCTGTAAAAAATCCCATGTTTTTTTGATATTAATCGGATTCTCCCTTGACAAAAGTTGTCATTTACTTTAAAATTTTAGTAATAACTAAGAAAGAAGGTATTGATCATGGCAAAAGACATCGCGAAAGAAACCGGTATGCCGGTATCCGGAAAGATCGCCTATGAGGGACTGACGTTCGACGACGTTCTTCTTATTCCCGCGAAAAGCGATATTCTGCCCTCGCAGGTCTCGCTGAAAACAAAACTGACGTCGAAGATCACCCTCAACATCCCGATCATGAGCGCGGCAATGGACACCGTGACCGAATACGAACTCGCCATAGCCATGGCGCGCGAAGGCGGCGTCGGTACGATCCACAAGAACATGTCCATAGAGGCTCAGACGGACCAGGTGGAACGGGTCAAAAGAAGCGAAAACGGCGTCATAACCAATCCCTTCTTCCTTTCTCCTGACAACTGGGTCTATGAGGCCGACGAGCTTATGGGCAAGTACAAGATCTCGGGTGTGCCGATCTGCGACGAAAGCGGGACACTCGTGGGGATCATCACCAACCGCGACCTGCGGTTCATGACTGACTTCAACGTGAAGATAGACGACGTGATGACCAAGGAAGGTCTTGTCACGGCGCCTGTCGGGACGACTCTTGACGAGGCGAAAGAGATCCTCAGAAGCAAGAAGATCGAAAAACTGCCGCTGGTGGATAAGAACTTCAAACTGCGGGGACTTATCACCATCAAAGATATCGAAAAAGCGGACAGATACCCCAATTCCGCGAAGGATGCCCAGGGCAGACTTCTCTGCGGAGCGGCGATAGGCGTCACCTCCGACGTTCTCGACCGTGCGGGCTCGCTGCTCGGAGCGGGGGCGGACTATCTCGTTCTCGATTCGGCGCACGGTCACTCAAAGAACATCCTAACGTGCGTCGATAAGATCAAATCAGCTTATCCCGACTGCCAGCTTATCGCGGGCAATATCGCAACAGCCGATGCCGCGCGGGATCTGATCTCCGCCGGCGCGGACGCGATCAAGGTCGGTATCGGTCCCGGATCCATATGCACCACCCGGGTCGTCGCCGGGATCGGTATTCCGCAGATCACGGCGATAATGAACGCTTACGAGGTGGCGAAGAACGCCGGTATCCCCGTGATAGCAGACGGCGGTATCAAATACAGCGGCGACATTCCGAAAGCCATAGCCGCGGGCGCCGACGTTATCATGATCGGTTCTCTTCTCGCAGGATGCGAGGAAAGCCCCGGAGAGACTGAGCTTTATCAGGGGCGCCGGTTCAAGGTCTACCGCGGCATGGGATCGATGGCAGCCATGGAAAAGGGTTCGAAGGACAGGTACTTCCAGGAAGGAAGCAGAAAACTCGTTCCCGAGGGAGTCGAAGGCCGCGTTCCCTTCAAGGGACCTCTCTCCGACACGGTGTTCCAGCTCATCGGCGGCCTCCGGGCAGGTATGGGCTACTGCGGAACGAGGACCGTCGGAGAACTGAAAGAAAACGCAAGGTTCGTCAAGATCACCGGAGCGGGACTCCGGGAATCTCATCCCCACGATATATCCATCACCAAGGAAGCGCCTAACTACAGCACGTCGGCCAATTGAGTATAAAGATAATCGCCCCGCGGCGTGATAAGGATGTTTTTCACCGCACATTTGCGTGGTGACCGGGCCGAAACGAAAAAGCAAAAGCAGACTGAAAGCAATAATCAGTCTGCTTTTCTTATTCAGCCGATACAATGAAAACGCCCGTTTTAAGAAAAACGTCAGATCCGATTTTCTTCATTAGCGAAGCGTCTTCATTCCTTCACTTGCCCGCTTGCGGGCGTCTTCATTTTCGGCGCGGCACAGATATAGATCAAAATAGCATCCACATCACGCCGCGCCGAACTCCGCGGGGCGATTTCTTTCAGTATCTTCCGATTTTTTCGAACTGAATATCCGGGAATCCCTCGACACCGTCACGGATCCGGTAGTCGCCCAGCGTGGGATTCACGAAGCAGGGGTTCTCGCTGAGGGTGAAGCCCCTGTTCCCCTCGACGGTGACGTATGCCTTTTCGTATTTTCCCTCGTAAGAGTCCGTCCTTGCCTCGGAGTTTAAATAGACGTTATCTCTCACCGTATTGACCGGATTCATGACAAAACACGGATCGTCCATGTTGACGTAGTCCAGATGGTAATTCAGCACCTCGGGACTCCACTTTTCGATCCCCGCCCTGTATTCGGGGTATGTGGCGATCAGGTTGAACACGTTGGTCCATTTTCTCATGGTCTTTCTGAACTCGCCGCCGCTCTTCTGGGCGCCCTCCAGACCCATCTCGTCGATCTCGTACCTCTGACCCACGCTGAACCCGATTTCGACGCCGCATTCTCCGGTTGTGATAATTATGTTATCATGCACTGTATTGTCGCGCCCGAGATGGACCATGACCGGCAGCGCTGCATCGTAGAAAATATTCTCGTAGATCTCCACTCCGCAGGTGTCGTCGTCCACGTAATACCCGTAGGTTCCCGTTCCTGCCTCGGACATATAGTCGAAGAAATTGTGCTTGACCTCCACGTTCCAGCCGTCCGTCGATCCGTTGGAGTAGACGGCTCCGCCGTCCTCGGAGTTCTGCATAATTCCGGTAAATTCGTTGTATTCAATGTTGACGTCGTAGGATTTGCTGAAGGAGAAGGCGCCCCGGGAGGTGTTGCAGAATTTGTTGTGGGTCACGGAGAGTCCGCTGCAGTACGGCATATCGACTGCGCTTTCCACGTCGTAAACCAGATTGGAGGTGGAGACGAGGTTGTTGTCGAATACCACGTCGGTCCTCTTCAGGTACCTGTTCTGCTCCTTGCACTCGCCATTGACGTAAACGGACGCGCCGTAAGCCAGGGAAAAATCGCATCCTCTGACGGTGAGGTCCATGGGACGTTCAAGGGAGTTGTCGTCGAAATACACTCCGGCGGTGGAAGAAACGCTCTCAAAGGAGCAAAGCTCCAGCGACACGCCGTGGCAGAGGTGCGCTTTTATAAAGCTGCCTGAGGTGTTGCGGAACGAGAGACCGCGGAAGGTCAGATCGTCCGCCCCCTCCATGGTGATCATGTCGCCGAGGACCGGGACGTGATACGTCCCTTCCGGATCGAACACGTAGAGAGTTGAAGTCGTCGGGTCGAGCCAGTATTCGTGCCGGAAATCAAGCTCCTTTGAAATATTGGTCAGGCACAGGTAGATCCCGTCGCCGTGTACGCCGTTCCAGTCTCTCATTTTACCGAACTCGGAGGTTTCCCAGTTGGCGATTTGCATGACGGCGGTTTCAGGGTCGAAGCTCGCCACCTTGAAAGTGTCTTTTCTGTAACCGCGGATGATATATCCGTAAGTCTTCATAGTCTCGAAGACGCTTTCGTCGTATGCGGAGAGCTTTCTCACCATGGACGGATGGAAGATGGTGAGCGACTGACCGTCGTGGTAGTGCGCCGCGGCAAAAAGCTGGTCGGAGCCGTCCGTGTATTTGTTCGGGAACCGCGCCTCGACGCAGAGTCCGCCGTCATGGAAAAGTATGAAATCGTCCGCGCTGACGCCGGCGTCGATGACCGGGGAGACGTCGACCTTTTTGATCCTGTCGACTGCATTGTCGTTGAACAGGCTCCTTTCAGCGGCTGAAATATCGCTGAAGTCCTCGGCTTTTATATCGAGACCGTTGTTGAAGACGACGTCGCCGTCGCCGTAGGCGCAGTAGATGATCCTCTGCTCCGGTGTGCCGGAGTCCTCCGCTGTAAGGGAAACCGACAGCGGTCCGTAGTCACCGGCTTTGAACGCGACGATGATATCGCCTGTTTTGCTCGTTTTAAGGTCGCGGACCTTTTCCGCAGCTTTGTTCCACGTAGCGAGAGGCGCGTCAAAGGTGCCGGGGTTGCCGTCGTCGCCGTCGGTCGCCACGTACAGGTCGGCGTCGGTGACGAGAGGGTACTCCGGCGCGGAGTAGTGACTCTTCACCACGGGGGTGTTATACTGAAGCGGCATTGTGAGATCCGCCTCGCAGTAGCGCATGAGGATCGTGGCGAACTGCTCGCGGGTGGCGTTGCCCCGGGGATCGAGAAGATCCGTGTCTCCGGACTTCACTCCGGTGATGAGTCCCTTGCCCGTCGCCCAAATAAGGGCGTTTTTCGCGTAGCTGTGCGCCTTGTCCGCGTCCGGAAACTTGTTCAGGTTCCCGACAGGACGGAACTCTTTCCCCTCGAACTCG
>CACXCL010000203.1 GCA_902766115.1 uncultured Ruminococcus sp. | reverse complement strand
TTATCACGTCGGAGGAATATTTCGGAAAATGAAAGACGTTCTTGTGACCGGCGCCGCCGGCGGCATGGGCAGGGCGGTGACCGACCTGCTGACAAAAAACGGTTACCGCGTGTTTGCCCTGGACAGAGACCCGTGCCCCGGGAACCCGGGCGTGATCCCCCTGATCGCAGATCTGACGGACGGAGACGCGGTCGCGTCGGCATACCGCGTCGTGTCGGAGAAGACCGACGGCCTCTTCGCGATCGTCCATCTTGCGGGGATATACACCCTCGATTCGCTGATCGAGATCTCCCCGGAGAAGTTCGACCGCGCCTTCCGCGTCAATCTCGGCGGGGCGTTCCTTGTGAACAGGACATTTCTTCCGTTGCTGAAAGAGGGCTCCCGCATCATCACCGTGACAAGCGAGCTTGCGGTGCGCGATCCGCTTCCGTTCACGGGGATCTACGGGATAACCAAAACGGCGCTGGACAAATACTGCTATTCTCTGCGCATGGAGCTCCAGCTTCTGGGGATCCCCGTTTCGGTGCTCCGCGCCGGAGCCGTAGATACGGGCATGCTCGGCGATTCCACCCGACAGCTCGACTCCTTCTGCGAGAACACCACGCACTATTCTTTCGGCGCCGGGCGGTTCAGGCAAATCGTAGACCGGGTGGAGGCGCGCCGTGTGAAGCCGGAGAAGATCGCAAAAAAGATAAACCGGATAATGAATAAAAAAGATCCCGCGTTCTCCTACTCGGTAAACCGCAATCCGCTTCTAATACTGTTTGACAAGCTGCCGGAGCGCGCGCGTTTTTCCATCATCCGGAGAATACTGAAAACCCCGGAAGGGAGATAATGACCGTGGAGACTGAAAGACTTATCATCGACCGCATAAGGGAGTCGGACAGGGAAGATTACTTTCTCAATATATCCCACGACAGAAAGGTGCTCGAGACGTTCATCTGCCGGTACGCGGAGACGGCGGACGAGGTGGACATGTCTTCTTATGTGTCAAGCGACAAGATGTTCGCGATACGTATGAAAGAGACGGGGCGGCTCATCGGGATCATACTGTACTTCGACGAGCAGGACAACTCCTGCGAGATCGGGTACGGCGTCGGATCCCGGTACTGGAACCGCGGCTACGCCACCGAGGCGGTGAAAAGTTTTATCGCTTACTGCTTTGACGAGGCTGGCTTTGACGAGGTACGCGCCTCGTTCTTCACCGGCAACGATGCGTCGCGCCGCGTGATGGAAAAATGCGGCATGAAGTTCTTGCGCTTCTCCGAGAAGGAGCTGGAATACATGGGCGTCGAGAGGGATCTGACCTATTACTCGATCAGAAAAGACTGCAGATAAACAACGGAGGCACAATATGGACACCAAAGGATGCGTCATAAGAAGAGAAAAGAGGGAAGAGGAACGCGAGGTAGAAAACCTCGTCAGAGAATCGTTCTGGAACGTGTATCGTCCGGGGTGCTTCGAGCACTTCGTACTCCACGTGCTCCGGGACGATCCCGCCTTTATCCCGGAGCTTGACTTCGTTATGGAAAAGGACGGGCGCCTCATCGGACAGAATATGTTTATGAGGACCGTCATCGAAAAGGACGGCGGAGGTACGGTTGACGTTCTCACCATGGGCCCGATCTGTATCGCGAACGATCTGAAACGGCGTGGCTACGGCAAGATCATTCTGGATTATTCCCTGGAACGCGCCGCGGAACTCGGTTTCGGCGCCGTGCTGTTCGAGGGCAATATCCTCTTCTACGGCAAAAGCGGCTTCGACTACGCGTCGAAGTTCGGTATCAGATACCACGACCTGCCGGAGGACGCCGATTCGTCGTTCTTCCTCTGCCGCGAGCTGATCCCCGGATATCTCGACGGAGTTACCGGAGTGTACCAGACCCCCGCCGGGTATTACGTTGACGAGAGGGACGTCGACGAATTCGACAGGTCCTTCCCGCCGAAAGAAAAGCTGAAACTCCCGGGACAGCTCTTCTGAACTTTGACTTTTGTTCTGAAAAAGGGCCCGCCGCAGCGGGTCCTTTTGACGTTCCGAACGTTTTCTGTGTTGTTTCCCTCAATTTTGAATATAATGACCTTTGACAGACGATAATGAGAGGGAGTGTTATTGTGGCTTGTACGACGTGCGATCTACGGGAGAAAGACGTGGTGAACGTCCGGAGCGGCGACAGGATGGGGCAGGTGTCCGATTTCGAGATAGATCCGGACTGCGGGAGGATCACCGCGATCCTCGTCGCTCCGGAATCCTTTTCCGGAATGCTTTTTTCCAAAAATACGACACGTGTCCCCTGGGAGTGCATCGTGAGAATAGGGAAGGACGTTATCCTTGTCGATTCTCCGGTCCCCTGCGGAACAAAACCCGACCGCTGCTCGACGTGCCGACCCGAAAAAGGAATAAAAAAATGGTTTGGCTGATGAAATGATCATCAAGGGACTCAAAGCAAGAGAAAAACTTCAAAAAAAGTAAAAAAAGTTAAAAAAAGGTGTTGACAGAGGGGGTAGAGATGTGGTATATTAATTAGGCTGTCCGCTCAGGGCGGCGC
>CACXCL010000202.1 GCA_902766115.1 uncultured Ruminococcus sp. | reverse complement strand
GATTCGCCGTATACGGCGAAAAGGGCGTTCTTTGGATGGACGACATCTACGAAAAGAAAGGCACCTTCCGCGAGGCGAAGAGCGCGCGCTGGAAAAAGGAAGACGCCATCGCATACGGAAAGGACGGCGCCTTCGTCCGTCAGCAGGAGATCCTCGAGGAGGATCTCGACCGCTTCGAATACCCCGACGACGGTTTTGAGGTCGACCAGGACTGGGCGGCGCTCTACACCAATATGATCGACACCATCGACGGCAAGGCTGAAATGCTGGTGAAGTACGATCAGGTACGCACCGTGTTCCGCATCATCGAGGCGGCGTTCGAGTCCTCTGAAACAGGCAAAGTCGTCGAGCTCTGACGTGGATAAAAACGGGTTTGACGGAGATCTGATGCTCTGCCGCGCCTCGGCGGACGCTCTCGTCTCAAAGCCATTTAAAACCGTATCGTCCCTCGGGGTATACGCTTGCGCCAGGATCGCGGCTGAGGAAGCCGACAACGTGATGATCGCCTTCGCCTTCGACGGCGGGGGCAGGATCGTCGGGGAGCAGCTGCTCACGTCGGGATTCAAACGGTCGCCATCGGGGAGGCCGGAGCTTATCGACGAACTGCTCGACGGAACGGGCGCCTGTCACATAGTTGTGGCATGCAGTTACGCCGTGGAAAACGACGGCGATCTTCGTTTCATCATCGAGGGATGCGACGGGCTGATAAAACACCTTGCCATGAGGCGCGCCGTGCTGACGGAGTTCATTCTTACCGACGGATTCGACTACAGATTTCTTATCAGTCCCGAAAAAACCAAAAGATAAAAAAATCCTGCTCGTGACACGCCGAAGCGCGGCGTCGTGACACGAGCAGGATCATTTTTTACCGTCAATTCATTTGAACAAAGCAGAATCTCATGATTATCGCGGCGGCTTCGGCGCGGGTCGCCGTGGCGCGGGGTTCGAACATATTATTCCCCTTGCCGTTCACAAGTCCCGCGTTCTTCGCCCTGTAGACCGCAGTCTTGGCGTAATTGCTTATCTTTGCGTCGTCGGCAAACTTCTCTCCTCCGGATCCGCCCGGGAGCGCGATCTCAAAGTGGTCGGCGTATCGCGTCATGATGGCGCACATCTGCTCGCGCGTTATAAGCGCGTCGGGACCGAATTTTGTCTCGGAGAGGCCTTTGACCACGCCGGTCTCCTTTGCCCAGGCGATGTATGGAGTGTACCACTTGCCCGCCTTTACGTCGCCGAAGGACGAATAGTTGTATTTTGAGGCGTCGATTCCTGCCATTCTGCCCATGATGGTGACGAACATCGCCCTGCTGAGTGAGACTCCGGGCGAAAACGCCGCCTCGGACATGCCTGTAAAGAGTCCCGTGCCGAGGCCGTATCCGACGCACTCATAAGCCCAGTTCGACTGCTTCACGTCCTTTATGGCGTCGGGGTAGGCTTTTTTTACCGTGATCCTGCCGTCCTCCGCCTTGTTTACCACGTAAAGGAGTACGGAAGATGTATTCTTGCAGTTGACTTTGACCGTCAGCAGATGATTTCCGGCAGCCAGTTCCTTCGCGTCGACGGAATACTTATACGGCAGCTCCTTCGTGGAAAGCTTCTTCACCGTATCGACGGAATAAGTGACGGTAAGGTCATCCCCTCCGGGATACCACGCATATGTGGAAAGATCGAGGGATCCCGTCACCTCGGAGAACTTTTCGACCTTCGTATATCCGCACCTTTCGGATCTTCCCATGATGTATTCCATGGCGGGATCAGAAGATATCAGCGAGGTGTACAGCGACGCCAGCTCTTCGTTGCCCTCCGCAGAGCCGTTCTTGAACAGGCAAAAGCTCTCTCCTCCGAAATTAGTGTTGAAATAGTTGATGCACTTGACCTGAGGGTACACCATGGTGACGTATGAGAAGAAAAACTTCATCGCTTTGAGAGCGTGCTCCTCGGTCTGGGTGCCGGCGTTGTTTCTGTAACAAAAACCGCACTCGGAAACGACTATGGGTTTCTTGCCGCCCCATGTGTCCACGATATGCTTGATCTTTACAATCTGATTCTCGTACAGACCCCTTGAGTAGTACGCGTCGTTGCCGCTCGTAAGCTTATACGTCGACGATTTTGACATGTTGCAGTACGTGGACATCCCCACCCAGTCGACGTATTTGTCGCCCGGATAGAAATCCTCCGCCTTGAAGTACCAGTTTGAAACGTCGTTCGGCGAGAATACCATCGCCGCGTTGGGAGCGTATTTGTGAGCGAGATCGGCAACCCGGCGGAACGCCCTGATAAACGTATCGGTGTATTCTTTGCCCCTCTTCTGATAATCTTCCATGGTCTGCGGAAGATCCGACCAGTTGTTGACCTCGGCAAAGAAACGGATCATAACATCGGCGTTAAGTCCCGCAACATATTCGAGATTTTCTATGATATAATCGTCCGCATTGCCTTCCGCCACGTATTTCAGATCGGCCAGATTCTCATTGGGGGAGTTCCATGCGATGGTAAGCATGTATCTGTCACCCGTTGAGGGAAGTTTCCATTTGAAAGATTCGATGGATTCCGTCTCAAAATGAACGTACAGAAGAAATGCGTTGTCACGGTTTTCGTCGAACACGCCGCACATGCCGTGATATGTACCCGCCCGGGGCTCGTTTTTGCCTTTGAGATCCGGGATATTCGACAGCGAAGAGGTGGCGGCGTAGACCGTCGGCGTGACGCTGTTGTGCTCGATAAGCATTGTGGCGGTGTTGATCGCGTCATGATACTTCACGGGGTCGTTCGACGCCTTGATCAAGTTCAGATACTTGGTATAGTACTTTGCCGATTCCGGGAACTTCCCGAGGGATCCGTACGACTGTGCGGCTTTTTTCAGCGGCTCCATCAGGCGGTTGCGTTCCGTCTGGTCCTGAGAATCCGGATACACCGATTCGATGGCCTTGACCGCAGAGATGATCCTTTCCGGATCGCCGGATTCGACCGCCTCGAGATACTGCGCCTGAGCGTCCCAGTAGCTCATGGCGCTCACTCCGACCGGCGCCGCAGAAAGGAACAGTATAAAAGCGATAAAGGCGCAAACAAATTTTTTCATTTTACATGTTTTCCTCTCGTGTGCCTCCGGGTTTTTCATTCTTCCTTTTCCCGGGCTGCCGCGGCGGCTCCGGACGACGGTCCGAAGTCCCGTTCTCCGGTGAGCCCGTCTTTCCTCATCATGGTTTCAAGCACGTCGATGTCGCTTGAAATATCGATGGAATCGGCGGCAAAAAGTCTGTCCGTCTGCCTCACAAAGCCGTCCACCAGGGTGTCGAGGATGTTCTCGATCCCGTCTTTCGACGCCTTGACGTTTTCTCCCGCCTCGCCGATCTTCTC
>CACXCL010000201.1 GCA_902766115.1 uncultured Ruminococcus sp. | reverse complement strand
TCATCTTATACTCAATGCCGTCGAGCTCCGCGGTATGATTCCCCGTGATCTCAAATTTATAAGTTATCTCGTCTCCGCCGAGATCGACCACAAGCTCGTCGCCGTCCAGCTGGTACTCGAATGTGAGAGTTCTCGTCGCATTGAGAAGTTCGTCTCCGTCGAAAGTCATGATGATCTCATCGTCGGCGCCCTGGAACAGCCATATATAGTCCTCCCCGCCGATCTCGTCGGTTTCAACTTCGAATTCATGACCGAAGATCTCTACCGTCTCGGTGTCCTTCTTGATAGTGAACCTGTATTCGTCGCCGCCCACGGTGATCGTGTAGTCGTCGCCCTTGCGGGAGGCGTCCAGCGCGTCTTTGAAGTATCCCTCTCCGTTCCCGTCGAGGTAAATCTCGCTTTCCATGTCATCGCTGTAGAGAAGCATGGAGTCACCTTCATCGTCCGGATCGTCCGGATCGTAGGGATCGTCCGGATCGTCCGGATCGTCCGGATCGTCCGGATCGTCCGGGAAATCCGGATAATCATCGACTTCGAAGAGCTCCGCCACCTGCGGGAAATCCTCGATCACGTCGCCCAGCGCGCTCTTCAGATCGCTGTAGAGCCTCTGGACTCTGGGATCGCTGTCATCGATGCTGTCGTCGTTCAGATCGAGTCCCTTCGCCTTGTCGAACAGGTCGCGCTCCACATCGGATTTGCCAAAGAAGCCGGTGATCTCCGCGGAGACGCTCAGCTCCTTCACCTCGCCGGAGAGATGGAACAGGACGCGATCGCCGTCCCTTTTGATGCCGGTCTTCAGCGGGATTTTTATGTTCATGCCTTCCGCTCCCACGATGAGGTCGACGTCCGCCTTGATCTCGTCTTTCGTTGCGGTCCCTTCAAATTCCACCCGCAGGGCGCTGACGCTTTCCGTGATATCCCCGGCGTCCTCCGGAAGGATGATCTCGTCAAGGAGCACCTCGACGGATCCCTCAAAGTCGTCGCCGTCCTTCTCATAGACGTAACTGATCGGAATGGAGAACAGCGTGCCGTTCCCGTCGCTTCCTGATATTGAGAAGAGCGCCTCGGTCTTCTTCCCCGGCTTCACGTCGGCGGACATGACCGCGTGCTCGCCCTCGGAGAAGACTGTAGTCTCTCCGCGGATGACCTTGCCGTCTTTGCTGTAGAACGTCACATTGATCTCGGCGTCCTCGGGGATCCCGTCCAGATCGTCCTCGTCAAGCTCCGGGAAACCGTCGAAGTCGTCGAAACCGTCGAAGTCATCGAAGTCGTCGAAGTTGTCGAAATCGTCAAAGTTGTCGAAATCATCAAAGTCACCGAAATCGTCGAAATCCTGCTCCGGAATCAGTTTACTGACACTTTCCCCGTATTCGCGTTCGATCTCGTATAAGTCCTTCACAATGGAAATGATATCGTCGCGGTCCAGAGTGAGGGTGACCGCCTCCAGACCCTTGACTTTTTCGCCGAAAACGACCGCATCGGCGGTGGAGATCCCGATATTCTCGTCGGACACGTATTTCTCGGCGATTTTTGTCATGTCTTCCTGCATTTTTTCATACAGATCCGTGGTTTTTCCCATCATATCCTTCAGATCCGACGAGGAGTAGTCCTCGTTCAGATCTTCCAGCGAGCCGTACATGAATTCTTCAGACACGCCCGGGAACGTCACGTACACGTCGTTCATGTCGTCCACCTCCACGTGGACCTTCAGGTCGGAGGATCTGTAGGTCCCGGCGAGGTCCAGAAGGATCGTCTCAAACTCCGGTGAAAAAGCTCCCTCCACGCCGAGGTTCACTGCGTCCTTGAGGAAAGACGGAGCCTCCGCCTTCACGTTGAAACCGAACGCGTTGGCGTCCTTGATGATAAAGTTCTCTTTATCCTCGCACGGGAACAGCTCCCCGGCAAGAGTCTCCGCCCTCTTGCGGAAGGTCTCGCTCGGCGAGAGCAGGACCGAGTCTTCACCGGCGTTTCTCGTGTCCTCGTCCTGCTTCTTGCAGGACGCAAATCCCGCCGCCATGGTCATGATCATGGCAAAACACAGTATGAAAGTGAGAAATTTCTTCATCTTCATCAGTTCCTTTCCTGTAGTATTTGTAAAAGCCGGGATCGGGGGGTCTTCCCGCCGTCCCGGCTCTATTCTATCATATTTTTTCCCGTCAGTCAATATGACGTCCGCTCACTTCAACCGGAACCACCCGATGACGCCGTTCATCTCCAGAACGAAGAAGGTCACGCTCCCCGCGATCACCGCCAGAGCGATCACGACGGACAGAACGGTGTTCCGCTTGCCGAAGGCTTTTTCCTCCCCGCCGGGGACCATTTTCGCCACTCTCATGGCGGTGATCGCCGGCTTGTAGAGCAGAAGCGAGAGGCCCGCGTTGAGAAGAGATTTGGTCAGATTGAAGGGCAAAAGCAGAGTGGGGATCAGCGCCGCCACGTCCTTCGCCGTGCAGTGCATGTAAAACGGCGTGATGAGCATATTCGCGCCCATCATGACCGCCGTCATGGAAAAGACGCCTGCGCCGAGACCGAGAAGCGCGCCGGAGAAGCTCCTTTTGTATTTATACACCATCGACGCGAAAAACGCGAAGGACGCGCTTGAGAGAAAGTTCATGATAAATCCGTAAAAGCCCGTGTCGCTGACTGAGATCATCTCCAGCAGCGCCGCGAGGAGCGAGGTGATAAGCGCCGTCACCGGCCCGAACACCATCCCTCCGATGGCGAGGATCGCGTCCTTGGCGTCGAAGGTGAGGAACTGCACCTTGATCCTGAAAACGAAAACGGAAACGTAGGCGAGAGCCGCGAAAAGCGCAGCGCCGCTGATCCGTTTCAGAAGCTCGCGGCTGCTCGCCGCTGTTTTTTTGCTGTCCATATAAATACCCCTTTCGATACGGGGAATAATCATGAGAAAAACGGTCCCTTTGAAACAAATCCAAAGGGACCGATAACTGTTTTTCTCAACGTATCTTTTCTCATCCAGACTCAGGTTCGGATTGCTCCGAATAACCAACACTGTCGGTGCAGGAGTCTCACCTGCTCGGCGCGCCGTGGGCGCGTTCGCGGACTATACCGCCGGTACGGATTTTCACCATTCCCCAAAGATAGTTTTATTCAGTTTTGTTTGTCCGGAATTACTCCTGGATGTCGGAAACGACGCCGGAACCGACCGTTCTGCCGCCCTCGCGGATAGCGAAACGGAGACCCTTCTCGATAGCGATGGGGGTGATGAGCTCGACGTTCATGTCGACGTTGTCGCCGGGGCGGCACATC
>CACXCL010000200.1 GCA_902766115.1 uncultured Ruminococcus sp. | reverse complement strand
TAGGAGATGATCTTGCAGATCATTTCCTCTTTGACGAACTTGAAGTTGTCGCCGATGAGGTCCTTGCCGATGGGGGTCTGCTCGTAGGTCTCCATATCCATGAAGTAGTAGAGATCGCCGTCGCTGTAGAGGTACTGCATCTCCTTGCGCTCGATGCGCGCTTCCGGATACTTGTCTGTGGGGCTGAACGTGCGCTCGACAACCGCGCCCGTGATGACGTTGCGGAGCTTGGTCCTGACGAACGCGGCTCCCTTGCCGGGCTTGACGTGCTGGAACTCGATGACCTGCATCACCGCGCCGTCCATATCAAAGGTCACACCGTTTTTGAAATCGCCTGCTACTACCATGGGTCGTATCTCCCCGCGCCGTGGCGCGGAGCTCCTTTCAAAATATCAATTTTTTCTTTATTATACAACAACCGGAGGAATATTGCAATAGCGAATTGCGCGGCGGCTCAATCTTTTGTGAGCCGCAGCACGTCAGCGTCCCTCGGGCCGAGCGTCTTCCTGATGAAGCCACCCGAGAGGACAGGCGCCGCCTGCCCCCAGACGCTTTCCGCCGCCGTCGCGCCGCGGGCGTCGACGGTGAATTCCTTCTCCGTGTCCGAGGTGTTGAAGATCCCCACGTACTCGCATCCGTCTCCCGGGAGGCGCGATACCGTCGTGTCAAAGCAGTCCGCCTCCGGCGTTCTGTCCGGGATCCCGAGGAGCATCTTCGCCTCTCTCACGTTCTCCGCGGTGTAGGAGGTCATGTCGTCGCCGCTGAGCATCATCCCGCCGGACATGAACATCAGGGATTTGTGGATGCGTATCTCGTTCTCGCCGAGGTCAGATCCCCGCTGGTTTATCAGCGTGAAAACGTCCGGGTCGTTGACCCAGAAAACGTTGTGCATCCAGCCGCGGAGGGTGATCTCACGCTGAAGCATACGGATGGTCTTGATATCCCGCGCCAGGTCGCCGGAGATGCGCATGGCGTTTACCGAACCGACGGAGGGCCACATGGGCGCGTTGCACCCCAGCACAACGGCGTCCTCTCCGGCGCCCCGGAAGATCGCCTCCATCCCCTCGCGGTACGCCTCCACGGAGGTGGCGTCCTCTCTGTATCTTCTGCCGTTCGGGAAGCATCCCCACACGTTGGCGTCCAGCTTGAAGTATTTTATGTTCATCTCGTTCCGCATTACGGAGAAAACGTGAGTCAGGTGCGCCTGCGTCGCCGGATTCGTGCCGTCCAGCATATACCACGGCCCGTACCGCCATCCCTCGTAGGTGAACTCGCCCGACGAGAGGGGCCTGCCGTCTTCGCCCTGAACGAAATATTCGGGATGCTCGCGGTATACCCGGGACTCCGCCTGGGCGATGAAGGGAGCCACCCAGATGGCGGACTCGCATCCGTTTTCGTTTATCTTGCGCAGTACCGACCCGAGATCGCCGAACTTGTCGCTGACGTAGAGCCAGTCGCCCATGAATTCCTGATAGCCGTCGTCGATCTGCACGTATTTCATCTCCGGCAGGTTTTTCGACATGAAGTCCGTGTTGCGGTCAACGTCGTCCTTTGTGACCTTTGGACCGAAGCAGTACCAGGAGCACCACCCGGCGGGTCTTTCGGCGAGTGTCTTTTTCGGATGGCGGGCGCTTATCATCTCTCCGGCGCGGCGGAACGCGTCAGAAACAGGGACGTCCCGCATGACGGAGATATACTCCGCGTCCAGCGCCTCACCCGCCGCCACGGGGACGTTCTCCAGATCGAGGATCATCTCGAGGGTCTCGCCGTTCCACTGTATCTTGCCGTTGAAGCGGCGGCAGGAGGTGAAGAGGTACATATCGCATCTGCCGTCTCCGGTCTTCGCCGCGAAAAGGTTGTAGACGGTGTGGAAACCGTCCCTCTGGGGCATCCTGTAGTGATCTCTGTCGCTGAGATAGGTGATGTTCCTCGGCTCCGCCACCGTGCCGAGGTACTGGCTCAGCATCTGGTACCCCTCGCCGTATATTTCGGTCTCCGGCGCGTACCCGTGCCGGACCGACAGGACCGCCACGTCACGCTCCCTGACGGTCTCACAGCCGTTGTTGACCAGCCG
>CACXCL010000199.1 GCA_902766115.1 uncultured Ruminococcus sp. | reverse complement strand
TTCCCCGGGCAGTCCCGCCGTGGCGAAAAAACTGTTCGGGACGCGGCGCGACTCCACCGTGTGGGGGGAGAACATCGGCGTGCCCACGGTGGCGGCGCTGAACGACGCGCTGACCAGAGGAGAGGGACGTGACATCATCCTCGCCTCGGAGGCGTATCAGGAGCACAACGTCGGACAGATCGCGTGGAGAATAAAGGATGAGGGCAGGAGGATAGTGATGATCGCCGGTCCCTCCTCGTCGGGGAAGACCTCGTTCTCCCACCGGTTGTCCGTTCAACTCAACAACGCCGGCCTCAAGGCTCACCCCATCGCCTGCGACAACTACTACGTGGAGCGGTCAAAGACCCCGAGGGATGAAAACGGCGAGTACGATTTCGAGTGTCTCGAAGCCATCGACATCGAACTGTTCAACAGACAGATGACCTCTCTGCTGAAAGGGGAGCCGGCGGATCTTCCGTCGTTCAATTTCAAGACAGGGAAACCGGAGTTTTCCGGCAATCCCGTAAAAATCGGACGGGACGACGTCCTGGTCATCGAGGGGATCCACGGACTCAACGACAAGCTGTCGTACGCCATCCCGAAGGATGACAAATTCAAGATATTCGTCAGCGCGGAGACCGCGCTGAACATCGACGAGCACAACCGCATCGCCACCACGGACAACCGCGAGATACGGCGTATGGTGCGCGACGCGAGGACCCGCGGCTTTTCCGCCAAGGATACGATCTCGAGGTGGGCGTCGGTCCGCCACGGGGAGCAGAAGCACATTTATCCCTTTGAGGAGCAGGCGGACGAGATGTTCAACTCGGCGACACTCTACGAGCTTGCGGTGCTCAAGACCTTCGCGGAGCCTCTGCTGTTCTCCATAACCCCGGACATGGAGGAATACCCGGAGGCGAAAAGGCTGCTTAAATTCCTCAGTTATTTTCTCGGACTGTCCTGCGAGGACGTGCCGAGAAACAGCCTGATCCGCGAATTCATAGGCGGAAGCGTCTTCCCGGTGGGATGACCCGCGGACCCGCCCGGCAGGCGGCGTCGGAACGATCAAAAAAAGGATTATTTAAACAGGAGGGACAACATGCTGAATATAACGAAAACCGTCGAAGGAGAAAAAACGGTATTTTCCGTGGAGGGGCGGCTCGACACCAACACCGCTCCCGAGATGGAAAAGGCAATTCGGGAGACGATCCCCGAGGCAAGGGAGATTGTTATCGATTTTGAGAAGCTGGACTACATATCGTCCGCGGGTCTCCGTGTGCTGCTTTCGGCGCATAAGGCGATGAGCTCGGGGGGAACGCTGCGGATATCAAACGTAAATCAGCCCATAACGGAGATCTTTGAGGTCACGGGCTTTTCCGAGATCCTGAATATCGGATGAACGCCGGAACGGGGAGGGGTGACCGTATGAGTAAGAAAAAAAGAGACCCGATCGGAAGATTCCGCTCCGACATGGGGCTCAACATCATAGGCGCGATCGTTCTGCTGCTGATCGTGTTCGGCGCGGTAGCGAGCGTCATCGGTTATATCAGCTTCACGAACGCCTTCAAAAGGGAGTATTCCACCACCACCTATCATATAGCGGACACCGCTACTGCTCTCATCGTCGGCGATCACATCGACGATTATCTCGAGGGGCGGGAGACCGGGGAATATGAACTGACAAAGGGGTCTCTCGACTCATACTGCGACAGGATGAACGTCTCCATCGTCTACGTTATAAAGGTTGACAGGAGCGATTACGGCCATTTCACTTCCGTGTTCAACTCCGTGAACAACACGGTGGACAACACGTCATACACGCCGTGGGAGCCGGGGTACGTGCGCGAGACCACCAACGACGAGTACAGGGACAAATACAAAGCGATTTACGAGGACGGGTCGGAATACGAGACCGTCTACCGCACAAAAACGTCCGGCGGGATAAACCCTCACGTCACCACGATGGTACCGGTGAAGGACTCGGCGGGCGGGGTGGCGGCGATCCTCTGCATCCAGAGACCGATGCGCGAGCTGTCCGAAGCCCGGCGGCCTTATCTTATCAACGTGGCGGTATCGGCGGCTGCTCTGGCGGCGCTGTCCTCCGTTTTTTACGCTTTGTTCTTCAGATCCAACCTGGCAGTCCCCCTGAAAAAGGTATCCGACGAGGCAAACAGATTTGCGCGAGAGAACGTCAAGGGGGAGGGGCTGGGACATGTGAGCCGTTTCAAGGAGATCGGCGACCTGGCGGCTTCCATCGACAAGATGGAGACCGATATGGTGGCATACATCGATAATCTGACGACGGCCACGGCGGAGAAGGAGCGCATCTCCCTGGAACTGTCTCTCGCCAGCACCATCCAGGAGAACTCCATACCCAACATTTTTCCGCCGTTTCCGGAGAGATCGGACTTTGACGTTTACGCCTCCATGGATCCCGCCAGGGAAGTGGGCGGCGACTTCTACAACTTCTTCCTCATCGACGAGGACCATCTTGCTCTGATGATCGGCGACGTATCCGGCAAGGGGATCCCTGCGGCTCTGTTCATGATGGTCACGAACATCCTCATCACCGACAGGGCGCACATGGGAGGGACTTCGGCAGAGATCCTTGAATTCGTCAATCACAACATCTGCGAACACAACACGGCGGATATGTTCGTCACGCTGTGGCTCGGGATCGTCGATCTCAGGAACGGAATGCTGACTGCCGCAAACGCCGGACACGAGTACCCGGTGCTGAAGGATCCGGGCGGTGTGTATGAGCTGTTCCGCGACAAGCACGGCATCGCGGTGGGCGCCATGGACGGCGTGAAATACAAGGACTATACTCTGCAGCTCCGGCCCGGCTCAAAGCTGTTCGTATACACCGACGGTGTGCCGGAGGCAACCGATCCGGAAAACAGGATGTTCGGCGTCGAAAAAATGATCGAAACGCTTAACTCCGATCCGGACGCCGATCCCCGGGATGTTCTGAACAATGTCCGCCGGACGGTGGACGGATTCGTCAAAGGCGCGGAGCAGTTCGACGACCTGACGATGCTCTGTTTCGAGTACAGGGGGCAGGATGACAAGACCGACTGCAAGGGGGATGAAAAAGATGAATGACAAGAGAGAGGGCGCCGTGAGAGCGGCTCTGTCAGGAAGAATAGATTCCGGAAATGCGTCCGTGATAGAGGCGGAGCTCAGAGGACAGCTTGAGGGTCACGCCGGAGAGCCTGTGATCCTTGACGCGGAGAAGCTCGAATACATCTCCTCCGCGGGGCTCCGGGTGATCTTGCGCCTTGTGAAGGAACACCGTGATCTCCGTGTCGTCGGAGTCAGTTCCGAGATCTACGAGATCTTCGAGATGACGGGCTTTACCGAGATGATGACGGTGGAGAAGGCTTACCGCACGGTGTCCGTGGATGGATGCGAGGTCATCGGCGAGGGTTTCAACGGAAAGGTGTACCGCATCGACCGTGACAACGTAGTCAAGACCTACAAGAACGCAGACGCGCTCGCCGAGATCCGGCACGAGCGCGAGGTGGCGAAGCTTGCCCTGATCCTCGGCGTGCCGACCGCGATCTCATACGACGTGGTGCGCGTGGGAGACAGCTACGGATCGGTGTTCGAGCTGCTTAACGCCCGCTCCTTCACCAAGATCCTCATCGAGGAGCCGGAACGGATGGATTTCTGCGTCAGAGAATACGTGAAGATGCTCAAAAAGATCCATTCCATCGCCGTTCCCGAGGGGAAACTCCCGAAAATCAAGGAAAAGGTGCTCTGCGCCGTGAGGCGGGTAAAGGATACCCTGCCTGAGGGTCTCGGGGACAAGCTGCTCGGGATGGTGGAGGCTATCCCCGACAGCGACCGGATGATCCACGGCGACTGTCACACCAAAAATATCGTTCTCGCGGGCGACGAGGTGCTTCTCATCGACATGGACACTCTCTCCGTGGGCGATCCGATCTTCGAGTTTTTGTATATGTATAACGCATACGTCGGTTATTCCGAGTACGATCCCGGGATCGTCCTGGATTTCCAGGGATACGACGCGAAGACCGCACGGGAGTTCTGGCACAGGACTCTCGCCGCTTACTTTGAGACGGACGACGAGGACGCGATAAATGCGGTGGAGGAAAAGATCAGGTGCTTGGCGTACCCCTATCTGCTCGACTGGTCCGCGCGCCATCCCGGACACGACAAAGAGAAGGAAAAGGCGACAGCCGACCTGTGGCGCAGCCGGCTCGTCGAGCTCCTCGGAAGAGTGGACGATCTCGACCTCGGCGCCGTCGCAGCCGCCGGAAGGGACCCCGACGAGCTGAATATCGAGGCGGCGACGGACAATCTCGACGAAGTTATAAACTTCGTCAACGAGAAGCTTGAGACCTGCGACTGCTCCCCAAAGGCGCAGATGCAGATGGATCTCGCCGTGGAGGAGATCTTCGTCAATATAGCAAACTACGCCTACGCGCCGGACAAGGGCAGGGCGACGGTCCGTGTGGAGGTGTCGGACGAGCCGGTGACGGTGACCATCACCTTCATCGACCGTGGCGTCCCCTACGATCCGCTGAAGAAGGACGATCCCGACGTGACTCTCCCCGCCGGCGAGCGGGAGGTGGGCGGTCTCGGGATCTTCCTGACCAAGCAGATAATGGACGATCTGTCATACGAATACAGAGACGGTCAGAACATCCTTACGCTGAAGAAGAAACTGTGAGAGGGGCGTGACATAATGTCGGTACCCCGCAGGATAGACCTGCATATGCATACGTCCGTGTCCGACGGCACGGACTCCCCGGAGGAGATCCTCGGGAAGGTAAGGTCCCTGGATCTCGATATGTTTTCCGTCACCGACCACGACGCGGTGAAGGCATGCGCCGTCATCCGGGGGCTCCTCCGGGACGGCGATCCCGTTTTCGTCCCGGGCGCGGAATTTTCGTGCAGGGATGAGGAGGGAAAATACCATATCCTGGGCTACGGCTTCGATCCGGAGGACCCCGCCGTCCTGGAGCTTGTGGCTCTGGGCCACTCCCTGCGGATGAAGAAGGTAACGGCGAGGCTCGAATATCTGCGTGACAAGTTCGGCTTCACCTTTCCGGACGGCGAGACAGAGGCTCTCCTCGCCCTCGACAACCCCGGCAAGCCCCACATCGGAAATCTCATGGTGAAGTACGGCTACGCCGCCTCGAAAGAGGAGGCGATCACCAAGTATATCAACGGGATCCGTTTCAAAAAAGAATACGTCCGTCCCGAGGAAGCCATCCGGGGCATTCTCGACGCGGGCGGGATACCGGTGCTCGCGCACCCGTTTTACGGGGACGGCGACGACCTGATTCTGGGTGATGAGATGGACAAACGCATCCTGCGGCTCATGGATTTCGGACTTCTGGGGGTCGAGGCGTTCTACTCCGGGTTCACGGCGAAACTGCGGTGCGAAATGATCGCCACGGCGGAGAGGCACGGACTTCTCATAACGGCGGGGAGCGACTACCACGGCGCGAACAAAATGGTCCGCCTCGGCGATACGGGACTCGACGAGGAGGAGGAGTTTCCCGAGGGACTATGCCGTTTTCTGGACATTTTTGAGAAATGAGTAAACTGAGATTCGACACTCTTGATAAAAAACCGAAGGTTTACGACCTTCTTGCCGCGTTCCTTCTCGTCGCCGCCGCAGCGACGGTGTCGGGCTTTATCGATCCGAAGAAAAACGCCGTCGCGGTGTGCGCCGTAATGAGCCTGTTTTACCTTTACGCGATAATCTCCCTTCTGCGCGCGCTCCGGGGGCAGCTGAGATACAACCCCTATTCCTACAACACGATAATATACACGGGATTTTCGCTGTTTTTCGCGTTTATCCTCACGACACATATTTATCTTTTGGTCAACCTCATCCGTCACCCGGGCGTTTACCGGGCAGACGAGGTCTTCCGAATGCTCCTCACGTCGGCGAAAAACTATATGCTCGTCACCTCGCCGTTTCTGCTGGTGTTTTCCGCGGCGCTGTGCGTATCGAACGTCTCGCTGATCCGCCACGAGGGGAGGCGTTCCGTCAATCTTCTGGGGATCCTGCTGTCGCTGCTTATCGTCGGGGGCGCTGTGTTCATCTTCCTTTTTGACTTTTCAGCCACCGGCAGCGAGACCGAGGTGATGATCCACGATCTTATCGTCAATCTGTTCTCCGCCGTGTATATCTATTTTGAGTGCATGCTCATCGG
>CACXCL010000198.1 GCA_902766115.1 uncultured Ruminococcus sp. | reverse complement strand
TGACGGGAGACTTGAAATGAAGAAAACTGTTACCATGCCCGAACTTAAAAAGGGAATGAAAAAAGCGGTGCTCTGCCGCTGGAACGTGGAACCAGGACAGAAGGTGGCATCCGGCGACGAGCTTTTCGAGACCGAGACCGAAAAGGCCATCAGCTCCGTGGAAGCGGAGGAGAACATGACCGTTCTGCGCCTTCTCGTCGACGAAGGAGACGAGGTGGACGTCGGCGCGCCGCTGATGGAAGTGGAGATGTGATCTTGGAGAACAGAAAACCCGAATGGCTCAGAGTCCGCTACAACATGCGCGAGGTGAACGCCATCTATGAGCTCGCCGACGGACTGGAACTGAACACAGTATGCAGAGAGAGCGGCTGTCCGAATATAGGCAAATGCAGTAAATGCGGCAGCGCCACTTTCATGATCCTCGGGAAGAAGTGTACGCGAAACTGCCGCTTCTGCGACGTGGACTGCGGTGCCCCCGACGCGCCTGATCCCGACGAGCCCCGCCGGGTGGCGGACGCCGTGAAGCGGCTGGGGCTCACCCATGCCGTGATCACAAGCGTCACCCGGGACGACCTGCCGGACGGCGGCGCGTCCGCCTTCGCCGCGGTGATCCGGGAGATAAGAGAGACGACCTCCGCCTCGGTGGAGGTGCTGATACCGGACCTCAAGGGCGACAGGGAAGCCATTGACGTTGTCATGCGCGAGTCGCCGGACGTGCTGGGGCATAACATGGAGACTGTGAAACGCCTGTACCCGGTCGCCCGGCCTCAGGCGATATACGAAAGATCGCTCGGCGTGCTGAAATACGTCAAGGACAGGTATCCGTCCGCGA
This sequence comes from uncultured Ruminococcus sp., assembly GCA_902766115.1. GTDB lineage: Bacteria > Bacillota > Clostridia > Oscillospirales > CAG-272 > RUG11130. The sequence goes on along the minus strand of CACXCL010000198.1, from coordinate 7,438 downwards.
TGGTCAAGACAGCCTTTATGGTCGGACTCGGCGAGACCCGGGACGAGGTGCGTGAGCTGATGCGGGACGTCCGTGCGACCGGGTGCGATCTTCTCACCGTGGGACAGTATCTTCAGCCCTCGGCAAGCCATCTGAAGGTGGCGGAGTACGTGACTCCGGAGACCTTCGCGGAGTACGCCACCGACGCCCGGGCAATGGGATTTTCCGGAGCGGTATGCGATCCCCTGGCGCGAAGCTCGTATCTTGCGGCGGACATGTACCGCGAGGCGCTGACTGCGCGTGAAAAAGAGGAGCGCGAGAGATGATCTGCGTAGATACAAAAAGCCGCGACCCGTATTTCAACTTCGGGGCGGAGTACTATTTTGCCGCTGAGCGGGATATGGGGGACGCGGTATTTCTTTTGTGGAGCACCACTCCCACGCTGATGTTAGGCAAATACCAAAATGCATGGGAGGAGATCGATCTCCCCTACGCGGAAGAGAAGGGCATAAACCTTGTGCGCCGTCTCTCCGGCGGCGGTACGATCTACACCGACGAAGGCGGACTCCAGTATTCCTTCATCAGGCGTGACGGCGTCCGCGAGATAAGCTTCGACGAGTATATGGAACCCGTGATCGTCGCGCTGAACTCCCTCGGTGTACCGGCGGAGAGGGGCGGGAGGAACGATATCCTCGTCGGCGGGAAAAAGATATCGGGCAACGCCCAGTTCAAACTCCGGGGAAGCACCGTCCACCACGGCTCGCTCCTTTTTGACACCGATATCGGCGAGATGGTGCGTTCGTCGTCTCCTCCGGACTATAAGATCACCTCAAAAAGCATAAAATCCGTCCGGGACAGAGTGACGAATATCCGTGACTTCTTTTCCGGAGCCGCTACGGCAGAGCAGTTCGGGAAAATGCTGATCCGTGCCGTGGCGGACGCCGTCGGCGAGGGCTTTACGACGTATTCCCTGTCGGAGGAGGACATATCAAGGATAGAATATCTCGCAAAACTCCGTTTCAGAGGCAGGGAGAACGTGTTTACCCCCTCCCCTGCGTTCGAGGCGGAGTACCTCTGCCGGTTTCCGGCGGGGAACGTCAAGGTGTCCTTCGCCGTGAAGGGGGGAGTAATAACAGACGCGGCGTTAAGCGGCGATTTCTTTGCCTCAGACGCCGACGGCTCGATCGACTGCCTCATCGGCGCGGGATTTGACAGGAGAGAGATCTCCGAGAAGCTTTCCGCCGCCGGGATCGGCATATACGGCGTGACGGGCGAGGATCTCGCCCGGGCGCTCGAAGAACAAATGTAAAACGGAGAGAAAAATGGGAAAAATTTATCTGAAGGATTACCCGGGGACCGACGACCGCTCGCGGCTCGCCGCGGCGCTGCTGTACATGAGAGAAAACCCCGGCACGACGCTGATAGTTGAACCGGGAGTGTATAATATCACTTCCCCGAGGGCACGGGAGACCCAGCGCCGGGTCATGAACGGCGACTTCGGGGACAACCCGGAGGAGATCATGTTCACCCCGCAGTTCGAGTACGACGTGGGACTCGACTTCCGGGGACACAGGAACTCCACGCTGGAGGGATACGGAGCGACTTTCCTGGTGGACGGATTCATGGAGACGGTCTCCATCAGCGAATGCGAGAACGTCACGGTCCGCGGGATCACCGTCGACCACAAAAGAAAGCCCTATTCCAAGGGCGTAGTCGCCGACATAAGGCGTGACGGCGACGTGACAAAGGGGGCCCTTGTGTTTGACGAGCCCATGGGAGAGCTCGCTCCGCGGATGAGGCAGTCCTACTACTCCCGGCGGGCAGGACGGTTCATCAACGGACAGGTGCGCGCGAAGGAGCTTCGCTTCATTGATCCTCACCGGTACGAGTGCGTCTTCCGGGGAGACGGAGAACCCGAGGAAGGGGACGAGGCCTACTTTTCCCACACGTTCCATTCCCGACCGGCGATCTTCATCTATAAAGCCGTAAATACCGTTCTCGAAGACGTGACGATCCACAACCATCCGGGTATGGGCATCACCGGTCAGGAGAGCAGGGATATAGTGATCAACAGACTTCGCATCGTCCCTTCGGACGGGGACAGGGTCTCCACCAACACGGACGCCACTCACTTTTGCGCATGCAGAGGGCTGCTCCGGTTCGACGGATGCCGTTTTGAAGGGCAGGGCGACGACGCCACCAACGTTCACACCTATTACTACGTTGTGAAATCTCACGGGGCGAACACCGTCTTCCTGACCGTGACCTCTCCCGACGGACCTCACGGGATGAAGCTCCTCTGCCCGCAGACAGGCGACAGGCTTGAGCTGGTGGAGAAAGAGACTCTGCTTCCGGTGGATACCTACCGCGTCGTGGGGGTGGAACCGGATCCGGAGGCGTGGGGCTGTACCGTCACTCTGGATCGTGATCTTCCGGACGACCTTGACAGGTACTGCTTTGCCGACCCGGACGAGGTCCCCCACGTGGAATTCGTAAACAGCACGGCGAGAAATCACCACGCCAGGTCGATCCTCATCAAATCGAGAACGTGCCTCATCGAGAACTGCGATATTTCCTTCGTCTTTGAAAGCCCCGTGAAGATTGCCGCCGAAGGCGGCTGGGAGGAAGGTATCAATACGGAATACGCGGTCGTGCGGGGATGTCGATTTACCGATAACGGCACCTTGGCGAACGGATGCGGCGGCGTGACTGTTCGCATGGAGGCGGAAAAGCCCTCCCTCGCGCACGGGACCGTGGTGATCGAAGACAACGTGATCGACTGCCCGGGCTGCGAGCACGGCCTGATCCTTGAGAACGTCCGGCGCGCCGAGGTGCGGCGTAACAGTATAGTCTCGGCGGGCGATCCGATCGTCGTCGGAGAGGGTGTCGAACTCATAACGGAATAATACCGCAAAGCTGTCCAGGGAGCGGAAGAGATCCGCTCCCGTTTTTTTTGCAAAAAAGTCTTGACAAACTCGTCCGGCAAAGGTAAAATGTAAGATAAGTAAGAAAAGTAGGAGGAAAATAATTGAAAGAGATAAACAACGACAGATTCATTATAAGCGTCAGGGTAGGTCCGAAAGGGCAGATCACTGTCCCTTCCGAGGCGAGAAAAATGTTCGACATCAGGGAGGGCGATACGCTTATGGTGATGGGAGAAAGAGAGCGGGGGATCGCGCTCGTAAAGGCGGACGAATTTTATAAAATGATGGGAGGGGCGATACCTTTTGGCGGTAATAAAGATTGAGAATTTGAGAAAAGACTATAAGGACGTCCGTGCGGTAGACGGTATCTCTCTTGAGATAGGGGAAGGAGAATTGTTTTCTCTTCTCGGCGTCAACGGAGCGGGGAAGACCACTACCGTAAAAATGCTCGCCACTCTCACTGAACCCACCGGAGGGGACGCGTGGATCTTCGGACATTCGATCCGCGACGGAAAAAACGAAATAAGGGAGATCGCGGACATCTCGATGCAGGAGACGGCTGTGGCGAGAAAACTCACTGTCGGCGAGAATATTGATTTTTACGCGAAACTCAGCGGTCTTGACGCCAAACATAGGGAGGAAAGGAAGAAATTTGTGTCCGACGTATTCGGACTTGATCAAGTCAAAAACAAGCAGACGCAGAAGCTGTCGGGCGGATGGCAGCGCAAGCTGTCCATCGCGCTGGCGCTTGTTTCACAACCGAAAGTGCTGTTCCTTGACGAGCCGACGCTCGGACTTGACGTTATCTCGAGAAGGGAACTGTGGAAAACGATCTCGTCTCTGAAAGGCAAGATCACCATTATCCTGACTACGCACTATATGGAGGAGGCCGAGGCGCTTTCCGACAGGATCGGAGTCATGAAAGACGGCGCTCTCCTGTTCGTAGGCACAAAAGAGGAAATGTTTGCCTTTACGGGAAAGACGAACGTGGAGGAAGCGTTTGTTCATATAGTTTCGGGAGGTGAGTATAGTGCGTAGATCTTTTTCCAGGATCATGACTCTTGCCGGCAGGAACGAAAAGGAGATACTTCGTGATCCGCTGTCTCTGATTTTTATGCTTGCTCTCCCGCTTTTTATGGAGATCGTGTTCTACGCTGTTTTCCATAAACTGACGCCTCAGTTCGAGATGAAGTATCTCGCCCCGGGGATAGTTGTTTTCTCTGAGGCGTTCCTGTCGCTGTTCGCTGGGATGCTGATCGCTCTCGATCGCGCCTCCGCGTTCCTGACCAGACTGTTTGTTTCCGGCACAAGAGCTTATGAATTCATATTCAGTTACGCTCTTTCTCTTGTTCCCATCGCTTTCGTACAGACGGCGGTCTTTTACCTCGTCGGAGGTATCATCGACCGTTCAATATTCGGCGTCGGTATGATATGGGGGATCCTTCTGTCGGTAGTCACGTCGTTGCTTTTCATAGGGCTCGGTATATTCTTCGGCTCGGTTTGCAACGAAAAATCAGTGGGAGGAGTCTCCTCGATCGTTATCATGTGCCAGTCGGTCCTTTCAGGGATGTGGTTTCCCGTCGAGGGGCTTAGCGGAGGGATGATCACGTTTATGAAGTGCCTTCCGTTCAAAAACGCCACGGATCTGATGCAGAACGCTTTGAACGGGGTAACGGACCCGGCTACGGATATCATAAAGCCTTTGCTTATCGTCTTAGCGTATACGGTCGTCGCTTTTATCGCCGCGATAATATGCTTCAAAAAGAAAATGAAGGCATAAAAAGTCGCGCGGATCTCGTGATCCGCGCGGCCTTTTTTATTTCAAAGCTTCTTTTTCGGATTTTGTGAGCTCCCTTTCGGTGAACTCCTGCGTGTGATGATGGATCATCATTTCGTCGAACGCTTCGCTTCCGTTGAACGCGAGAACCGAAAGATTGTCTTTCCCGGGGTCAAAAGCGACGTTTTCAAACGAGAGCGTTACGAAATGATACATGAGCCAGGTTTTCGTTCCGTTGACCGTACCCTTAATCTGGTCCTCGGTGGTACCGTTCCTCAGCGCGTAACCGAATTCCGTCCCTTTCTCAACGCCCGCGTAGCGGTAGGCCCCGTCATTGTATCTGAGAGTGATCTGCAGCTCCGTCGCTCCGGGCACGTACCTCAGCGCGTAAGCGACGAATTGACGTTTTGCAGACAGAGCAGGCCCGATTTTGTGAGTCAGAACGGAGAAAGCGCCGTTCTCCTTATAATAACCTTTAAGATTGTCGGTCGCCGTCAGATCTTTGAATTCTCCCTTATAGCCCGAAATGAGCGCGCGGGCTATGATGAGAGCGATGACGACAGCGAGCAGCGCGGTGAGAAATCGCTTTATGATTTTGCCCATCACGACCTCCGATCAACTGTTTTTCCGTACTTGCCCGACGTGGCGACGGCGGCGAGGACGCCGGCCATCTGCTCGTCGCATTCCACGGCGACGCCGATCGTTTTGTCCCTGTCGGCGAAAAAGAGGACCGTTACCATTGGAGGAAACAAATTAGCCGTATAGTCGTAGAGAACTTTGCAGCCGAATTCCTCTTTTGCCGTTTCCGCGATTTTTTTCTTTCCGGTGAAGCGGACGACCCTTTTCAGATCGTCGAGAGAGAGGATGCACTCGGCGACTCCGGGTCTCTTTCCCTGTGATTTCACCACGGTGAAATCAAGGAGAGACGGCGGGACCTTCGTCAGGTCCGGTTCGCTCTCCCACGCCTCCACGGCTTCTTCATCCGCTCCGATCTCGCGAAGGGAGATGGAGTAGGTGAACCTGGTGAATCTGTACCGCACGGCGAGAAATATCGCAGCCACGGCAGAGACGACCCCCGCAAGCTGGAAAACGGCGGGCGGAACAACTCCGAGCGATCCCGCCGTCCCCGGTACGATAAAACACGTCAGGGCGACGGCAAAAAGAATGACCGACGCGACGCTCACGATTTTTCCGCTCATTGGCGGTGAATACTTCATCTCCTACCGATCCTTTCGGAAAAATAAGACCGTCGCGTCATGGTGAACGCCACGGTCCGGGCATAATCGATTATTTACGCCTCTTCTTTTTCCACGACGGCTTTGCCGTTGTAGTAGCCGCAGGACTTGCAAACGCGATGTGCAAGATTATATTCGCCGCAGTGAGAACACTTCACCATTCCGGGAATATTGACTTTCCAAACGTTCGAACGCCTTTTATCTCTGCGTGCCTTCGATACCTTCCCCTTCGGTACTGCCATGACTTAACACCTCCTGATTTATGCTTAAAACCTTCTTTTTTCAGAACAGCGAACTATATTATACTACACTTCTTCGGAATTATCAAGTAGTTTTTTTAAAATTGCCAGTCTCGGATCGATTTCTTTTTTTTCGGCGCATCTGCATTCCGGGTCGGAGCGGAGTCTGCCGCATACGGGACAAAGTCCCGGACAGTCCTCGGAGCAGAGAAAGTGGGTCGGAATCGCCAGTGCGATCTCCTCGGCAAGCACGGGGTCAAGGTCTACCGCGCCGTCTTTTGCCGCGATCACGTCCTCCCGGTCCACACCGTCGTCGGGGGCGGGCTGTCCCCGTCCCGCGCCGCCGGAAACGGCGATGCTCCGGCGGAAGTCAAATGAAGACTCCTCTTCGATTTCCCTCAGACACCGGTCGCAGTTTGTCTTGTACCGCACCGTGACGGTCCCCGTCAGGTAGATGAACTGCCCCGCGCTGCGGAACTGCCCCCTGACCCTGATCCCGTCGTCGGGGATGCGTATATAGTCCGGGATCATCCCGGTGGCGACGACTCCTTGTACGTCGCCGGACGTCTCGTCAAAATCGAGGACCCCCTTATTCGACGAAAAAAGATCGCTGATATCTGCTTTCATTCGGCGACACGCCCCGCTTTCATCCTTTTTTATATACTTTACGATATTTCAGCCGTTTTGTCAAGACCCTGAAAAGTATCGGGGAGCCCGCGATGGCGGACTCCCCGAAAAAACTCACCCCGTCGATCCCTGAGCGCCTTCCCGGCGGTCTTCCGTCGCCGGATCAGGCAGGAGGCTTTTCTCCCCGGATGCCCGGACAGACGCAGAACATCACCGCCGCGACCACGGCGGAAACCGCCGACAGCATCATTCTCTTCAGTTTCATTTCGATCCTCCGGTTGTGCGCCGCCGCGCGCCTTCTCTTTTGCCCTGATGGAATTATACCCCGGAAATCAGACTTTTACGTGAAAACGGGGTGCTTTCCGGCAAATTATTTGTTGACTTTCGGCGCATGTGATGATAAAATTATGGAAGGAAACCTCGAATACTTATATCATTTGAATCCGAAAGGAGCACACCATGAAGAAATTCGTAAGGGAATTCAGGGATTTCATCGCCAAGGGCAACGTCATAGACATGGCTGTCGCCGTTGTTATCGGCGGCGCGTTCGGTAAGATCGTGTCAAGCCTTGTCGCCGACATCATCATGCCCATCGTAGGCCTGATCTGCGGAGGACACGACGTCAGCGCTCTCAAATGGGTCATCAAACCCGCGGTC